>JADHXB010000022.1 GCA_016783155.1 Dehalococcoidia bacterium | reverse complement strand
TCTGTGCCCAGTTTTCTGCCGAAGAAGCAGGCTCGGCGCAATACCCGGCGCAGGACATAGCCTCTTCCTTCATTAGAGGGCATAACGCCATCGGCGATGAGAAAGGTGATGCCTCTACCATGTTCAGCTACAATCCTGACCGCTTGGTCGGCAGTTTCGTCCTTGCCGTATTTCACCCCTGTCAGAGCACATATCTTGTCTCGCAGGGGGATAAAGAGGTCGGTATCGTAGACCGAAGACACGCCTTGCATCACAGCGGCGACTCTTTCCAGTCCCATTCCTGTGTCGATGTTTGGCTTCGGTAGAGGTGTGCGCTTTCCATCGGTATCCTGGTTATACTGGGTAAAAACCAGGTTCCATATCTCGGAAAAGCGACCGCAGTCACAGCCCAGACCGCAGTCAGGCTTGCCACAGCCGGCTTCGTTGCCGAAATCGTAGTGTATCTCGCTGCATGGTCCGCAGGGACCTGAATCGCCGGCTGGTCCCCAGAAATTATCCTCCTCGCCGAGCCGGACTATTCTCTTTTCAGGAAAGCCGATTTCCCGCCAGTAGTTAAATGATTCATCATCGTCCAGATAGATTGTTACCCATAGTCGCTCAGGCTTGAGCTTTAGAGTTTCGGTGACAAACTCCCATGCCCAGGCAATAGCCTCCTTCTTGAAGTAGTCGCCCACGCTGAAATTCCCCAGCATCTCGAAGAAGGTCAGGTGCTTAGAATCGCCTACTGAATTGATATCTGTGGTGCGAAAGCATTTCTGGCATGAGGTCAGGCGAGGACTTGGCGGCATTGCTAACCCCAGGAAGTAAGGCTTCATTTGCACCATACCGGCGGTTGTAAGCAATAAGGTGGGGTCGCCGCGAGGAACCAGAGGTGAACTGGAGATTATCCTGTGTTTCTTTTCCTCGAAAAAGCGCAGGAAGGCTTCTCTAATCTGGTCGCTAGTCACTGTTCACTACCTATCTGGATTTTAATGTAGTATTGCCTCAGTGTCAATGCACTGTACTCGTCCAGTACATTAGTGACACTTGTTATTGCTAAGGGCGAGATTCCTCATTAGCGCTTGGAACAGAGCCTGTTATCCCTGTTCTTCATTCCGTCATCGCGAGGAGCGTGAGCGACGTGGCGATCTTGCCCCACGCCTGTCATTCTGAGCATAGCGAAGAATCTCGGTGGGGAGGAAAATGACGTGATGCGATTGCCACGCCTTCGGCTCGCAATGACACTGGGGACATTACCCAATGTTACACATAAAAGTGTCACCCATATATCTGAACGAGTTCACGCACTGTTTCGAAAGGCTGATATTGTTTCTATCTTTTCTGGGTTATGCTAAAATTCAAACATACCGGGGAGTTGATGCCATGCCACTCTACGAATATTCTTGCCGTCAATGTCAACGCAAAGTAATGTTGTATTTGCCGACCTTCTCTGAGACTTCACCTCCTTGTCCACGATGTGGCAATGATACCCTACACCGGCTATTCTCCACCTTCTCAGTGCGGAGCAAAACATACAAGGATACCTATGAGGATATTCTCTCTGATTCCCATCTGACCCGGGGAATGTTAGCCGACGACCCCAGAGCCTTGGCTGAATGGAACAAGCGAATGAGCCAGGGTGAAGAGGTTGCTCCTGAATATGAAGAGATGATTGGGAGAATGGAAAAGGGAGAGATGCCCGCTGATGTAGCTGGCACAGGTACCGGTGGGCCCTCTGAAGAAGCTGAGCAGGTTTGACCCATGTCTGTCTATGTGCCTCGCCAGACGCTTCGTATGATAGATGCCAATTGTAATCGCATTGGCGAAGGATTGCGCTTCCTCGAAGATATTGCCCGCTTTCTGCTTAACGACGCAGTGCTGAGTCAGCAGCTTAAAACAATGCGACATAACCTGGTCAAGAGCCTGAGCAGATTCGATACAGCCTTGCTGTCGGAGAGGAACTCAGAGGCGGATGTGGGAGCCGGAACTGAAATCAGCCACCAGCAAGACTTGTTATCACTTGTTACAGCTAATGCTAAAAGGATAGAAGAGGCATTGCGGGTTATAGAGGAGCTGTCCAAGCTCCCGGATTTGAGTACAACATTGCGCTCGAAAGATTTTGAGCGGGCACGATTTAGTCTCTATACACTGGAGAAGGAACTGCTATCCAGGCTGATGCGCCAGCAGAAGATAAAACAGCTAACCGGACTCTATGTTATTATTGACACTCAAATTCTAGGGCCCAAAAGCGAGGCTGATGCTGCCCGCAAAGCTATACGTGGCGGAGCCAAAGTCATACAGCTTCGCGACAAGCAGCATGGCAAAGGTGAACTTTTAACCATAGCTAAAAAACTGAAAGATTTATGTCACAAATCCAAGGCATTGTTTATAATGAATGATTATCTCGACATAGCCATAGCAGCCGAGGCAGACGGGATACACATCGGGCAGGATGATCTTCCCCTATCTGCGGTTCGAAAGGAGCTACCGATTGATAAGGTTATCGGCCTTTCAACGAACACTCTAGCCCAGGCACAAAAGGCAGAAGCCGAAGGGGCTGATTATGTTGCTGTGGGTTCTGTATTTCCCTCGCCAACCAAACCAAGCGCTACAGTTGTCGGACTGGAAGGATTACGCCAGACCAGGCAGACGATATCTATTCCTGTGGTTGCCATAGGCGGTATCAGCAAGGAAAACATTGGCGAAGTCATGTCTTATGGAGCTGATTCGGCAGCGGTTATCAGCGCTGTCCTGGCTCAAAAAGACATAGAATCAGCAACACGCCAATTGGTGAAAGAGATTGAGAAAAAACCAAAGAGCCACAAAGAATCTTGAAGCGGTCGCTGAAAGAATTCGTCTTCATTTCGCAGCCAAAGATACAGCACGGGAAAAGGCGTTGCGTCTAAGCCGCGAGATAATTCGTTACAGCGCCAATGCAATACGCGCTGTGCACCGCCGGGAGGAAACTAGTGCTGAGCAGCTTTTAAGTTCAGCTCGTTCCTTACTCAAAGAACTGGAGCGTGATGTTCTCCGGAAACAGAATGATTTAGTTCACGCTGGTTTTATCAATGACGCTCAGAAGGAGTTCGCTGAAGCAAGTACGACTTTAGCCCTGGTTACCGGGAAGTCGCTTCCCGAGCCGGAAACACTGGGGGTCAGCTATCCGGCTTACTTAAATGGGCTGGGAGAAGCAGTCGGTGAACTGAGACGCTATCTTTTAGATAGCTTGAGGCGGAATGACCTTTCTCGCTGCGAGGAATTACTGGCAATAATGGATGACATCTATGCTGTACTCATAACTATGGACTTCCCCGACGGTATTACTTACGGCTTGAGGCGAACAAGTGATGCCGTCCGTGGCATTTTGGAGAAAACCCGTGGTGACCTGACACTGGTTTTGAGACAGAAAGAGCTGGAAGAGAAATTAGCACGGATTTCAGACCAAAAGCCAGACGTGTTCTAGTTGAGCTACTGCGCAAATTCTTCCAGCCTGCCTGAAAAATTGCCTTGCAGTGGATGTCTCACCCTGATTCAATTGGAGCATTATGTTAAATCAGCTGATGCAGTTCCACTGAGTCTTGACACTTTCAACAAAGGGTGATAGAATCCGTCACTTGGTATCTTCGCAAACCTCGTGCGAAAGCCAAATCTCAATTGTAAGGAGGTGAAATGCCTGGTATTTTCTGGCTTGTTCCTATTGCTGGATTGGTAACTGTAATTTTTGCCATACTCCTGGCGAGAAACGTATTACGTCGTGATCCTGGGACGCCAAAGATGAAGGAAATCGGCGACATGATTTTCGAAGGCGCCTGGGCGTTCTTAAAACGGCAGTATAGTACAATTGGGATACTGTCGCTGGTAATTGCAGTTATCATCGGCGTTCTTGTGGGTCTGCTGGGTGGCGAGAAGGGTATTGAAGGTATGACTGCTTTCGGAATTGGCTGGCGAACAGCAGTTGCATTCCTGGTAGGTGCTTTATGTTCCGGTGTTTCAGGTTTTGTAGGGATGTATATCGCGGTAAAGTCCAACGTCCGCTGTGCCGCCGGAGCTCAAAAGAGCTTAAAAGAAGCAGTCACCATTGCCCTTAGAGGTGGAGCTGTTTCCGGTTTCCTGATTACCGCGCTTAGCCTGCTCGGAGTTACCGCCATCTTTTTCGCCTTCGGTGGTGGCAGCCATCCTGAAATTGCTCCTCACTTAATCGTCGGCTTTGGGTTTGGCGCCAGTTTCGTTGCCCTTTTTGCTCAGCTCGGCGGTGGAATTTACACCAAAGCTGCTGACATGGGCGCTGACTTAGTGGGTAAAGTAGAAGCTGGTATCCCCGAAGACGACCCGCGTAATGCTGCGGTTATTGCTGATTTAGTCGGTGACAACGTTGGTGACTGCGCTGGCCGTGGTGCCGACTTGTTCGAATCCACAGCCGCTGAGAACATCGGTGCCATGATTCTCGGTATAGTAGCATATCTTGCTACTGGTAATATCGCCTGGATTCTCTTTCCGTTGGTTGTCCGTGCTTTTGGTCTCATTGCCAGCATGGTAGGAGTGATGATAGTCCGTGCCAAGGAAGAAGAAAATACCATGAACGCATTGAACCGCGGATATTTTGTGGCTATTGCCCTATCAATTATCGGTATGGCTATAACTGTACACTTCATGCTGGGAAGTTGGTGGCTTTTCGGTGCTGGTGTGGTGGGTATTGTTACTAGTATTGTTATAGTGTTCATTACTCAATATTACACTGAATCTCGGCACAAGCCGGTACAGGAAATCGCCGAAGCCTCAAAAACAGGTCCAGCCACTAATATTGTCGCTGGGACGGCTGTAGGCTTTGAGACAACGCTGGCGACAGCCTTAGTGATTGGCCTCGCCCTTTTGCTGTCTTACTGGATGGGTAATATGAGCGGAGCTCAAGGTGCTGGCGCTTTCGGTACTGCTGTAGCTACCATGGGCATGCTGATGACCTGCCCGTATGTGTTGTCAATGGACACCTTTGGCCCTATAACTGACAACGCTAATGGCATAAATCAAATGGCTGGGGCTGGCAAAGAGGTACGCCGAATTACCGACAGGCTTGACGCCGTAGGTAATACCACAAAAGCCTTAACCAAGGGATATGCCATGGTTTCGGCAGGACTAGCTGCCTTCTTGCTCTTCCAGGCATATCTGAATAGGGTTTCATTCCTCAAATTTGGCGTTGAGGGCCAATACAACGTTGTTGACATCGCCAAGATAGAAGTCTTCGTAGGAGCTCTCCTGGCAGTGATGCTTGTCTATCTGTTCAGCGCTTGGGCGATAAAGGCGGTAGGCAAAACCGCAGCCAAGATCATTCAGGAGGTTCGCCGTCAGTTTCAGGCTGACCCGGGAATTATGGCTGGCACCTCTCGACCGGATTACGCTAGAGCGGTTGATATCACTGCTCGTGCCAGTTTGAGAGGGATGATACTGCCAGGCCTTTTGCCTGTGCTGGCACCGGTAATTGTTGGACTCATTTTTAAATGGGCTGGTTACGATTCCGCTATGGTGGTAGCCGCACTACTTATGGTGGGCACCATCGCAGGTATCATGTTGGCTTCATTCATGAATAACAGTGGTGGCGCCTGGGACAATGCCAAAAAGATGATTGAAGACGGTCAGCTCAAGGATGAGAATGGCAATGTGATAGGCAAGGGTACTTTCACTCATGCTGCGGCTGTTGTCGGTGATACCGTCGGCGACCCGTTCAAAGATACTGCCGGGCCTTCACTACATGTGCTCGTTAAGCTGCTCAGCACCATCACGTTGGTGATGTGCCCGTTGTTCATTTGATATAGAAGATAGCAGAAGGCTGTAGGAAAAGATAGACCTAACGAGAAGGGGCAACCCTGCTAGAAAAGCAGAAAGGGGTTGCCCGTTCTTTCTTCACCGATAGTAGAGGAAGAGCCATGCCCCGGATAGACAGTGGTCTTGTCGGGTAAGGTCATGAGCTTATTCTGGATGCTCTCCATAAGCTGGTCATAGCTGCAACCTGGAAAATCAGTCCTGCCAATACCATAGTTAAACAGGGCGTCACCGGTGAAAACAATTTCGTGACCATAGAGGCTGATGCCATCGGGGCTATGTCCCGGCGTATATAAGACAGTGAAATGCAAACCGTCTATATCTATAGTATCACCGTCTTTTAGCAGTCTATCCGGCTTTGGTAGTTGATTGAGAGAATCTCCGGCCATAGATGAGAGCATTCGAGAAAATGCCCCTGAGCCTGCGTCAGCACCGTGAAGGGCAAACTCGGCTCCGGTTTCATCCTTAACCGGTGTGAGGGCACCAACATGGTCAATGTGAGTATGAGTAACTACAATCAGAGGTATTGTCAGCCCCAGATCCTTCACAGTCTTCAGAATCACCTTGGCTTCGGCACCTGGGTCAATGATTATCCCTCGTTTGCTCGATTCCGAGCCAATAATATAGCAGTTACTGGCAAAAGGTCCGACGACAAGCGTTTCTAAGATCATTTCTATCCTTGAGGCAAGGTTTTTTTACCCTATTTCTCGAACCCAGAAGTCATATCACAAATTAGGGGGAATTATAACATAAAGCTGGCGACTATTTCTCTATGGCTACCAAGGGACTTGGTGCCAGGGAAAGCACCCAGTCAGCAATAGTTCAGGTTGACCTTATCTCCTCACGCATAAACTTGATGTATGAGCCAGCAAAGCACAGAGCAGTCAGTCCTATCAGGCTGGTTAGCTGAGGCCACGCGATTAGAAGGCTCTGGCTAAGAGGCAAGGGGTTTGGTTCAAGCCCGGTGTAATACATGCTTATCATAAACATAGCAGGGTGGCTGGGTATAAGCAGGACTTGGGTGACTTGACCGTATAACACGCCGGGGGATATGCGACTGATTGCGCCAGCAATCTCCCCATTTGCACCAGCAAGAACCTGGGCAATAATGGGCACGAAAAGGAGGAGAAATATCCACAAAGCTATCGAGGCTAAAGCTGCGGTTGCTACCCTATTGAAGAAAACTGAAAAAAGAACAGACAAGGACATCCAGAAAGCGCCGTAGATTATGCTCACAATAATGAAAGCAACGAGTCTGAGTATCTCCTCGGCAGTCGGAGGTACACCAATCATGCGTAGTCCCATACCAGCGACAAGAACTACTATGCTTGTAAGTAATATTGCCAAGGTAATCAGCCCGGCTAAAAATTTGCCGTTGATTACTGAATCTCGGTAAAGTGGCTGCGACAGAGTCCGGCTAAGGTTACCGCTGGTTCGCTCACTGTTTACAGTATCAAAACCGAGGGCTATACCGACTATAGGTATGAAAAGCGAGAGAAAGAACAAAAAGGAAAAAACCTGAACTTCACCGGAGACAGTAAAAAGCCTTAAGAAGATGAATTGGGTGGTTTCGGTTATCCCGCTTCTAATATTCTGCGCTGCAACATAGATGGTGGCTATGCCAGCTAGGTAAATCAAGAGAGATAAGATGATAAAGCGCTTGCTATTAAAGTGGTCAGCCAGCTCTTTCCAAAAAACTGCCATTAATCCCGACATAGTTAAGACTCACGAAAGTACTTCATGTAGACGTCATCCAGACCATACTCTTCAATCTTCATCTGAACCAATAAGCACTCACTATCAACGACCGCCCTGGCTATTTGAGGTCTCAAGTCCTTGCCACAGCTAATAAGCAGCAAGTCGCCAGAGCTTTCCACGTTGATCACGCCTTTGATACTCTTTATGGATTTCACAAGCTTGCTTGTAGGCTCTGATACCTGGACTTCTACTCTAAACTTGCCACCACCGATTGCCTCTCTACCTAGCTGGTCCACTGATCCTTCAGCTACGAGATGTCCTTTGGACAGTATTCCCACACGGGTACAAATTTTCTGTACTTGTTGTAGCTGATGCGAAGACAGGACAACGGTCACCTTCTGCTTAGCCATATTAGTGATGAGAGTAAGGACTTGTTCAATGCCCTCAGGGTCTATTCCGGCTGTGGGTTCATCAAAGAAAGCTACTTTAGGGTCTTTAATCATGACATCGGCAATTCCCAGGCGCTGTTTCATACCGTGGGAGAAAGTGCCAACCTTATGCCCAGCCATTTCGGACAGCCCAACCATATCTACGAGTTCGTCAATTTTCCTTGAGGCGACTTCTCGGGATAAGCCATTTAGTGCCGCAGTATAATCTAAGTTCTCTCTTGCGGTTAAATCCTCATAGAAACCCACCTTTTCTGGCAAGTAACCAGTAATACGCTTCACCTTGAGTGGCTCTCTGGTAGGGTCGAAGCCGCATATCCGAGCTTTGCCAGACGTTGGCTCAGTAAGTCCAAGCAGCATGAGTATCGTAGTAGTCTTGCCGGCACCGTTGGGACCAAGAAAACCAAAAACCTCGCCTTCGTCTACGCGAAGGTTCAATTTGTCCACAGCAATAAATTTGCCGTAGGTTTTAACTAGCTCTTCGGTTTCAATAACACCCTGCTCTCTCATGCTGTCTTTACCGTCTGCCTAGGCGCAGAAACATTACTACCAGCCCAGCGATAACCAAAATCACAATGCCAATGCCCACCCAACCCCAGATTGTAGGTGTTAGCGCGGTGACCCTGACATCAATGGCGTCGAACGCGTATCCGGATTCAGGCGAAGCCGATATAGCCACCATATAATCGCCAGCTATAGTTTTTTGCGCTGGCTTAATGTTGATTTGAACCTCGCGGTTAGCACCCACTGGCAGCACATCAATATCTTGTGGATCAAAGGTGATACTCCAGCCAGCGGGGGCACCTATTACCTTTGAGCTAAAGTTGACTTTTTGAAGGTCTGCTGACCCAGTATTGGTAACGTAGACGGTGAAGTAGCTATCTTCGCCGGCAGTGGCAGTGGTGTTTAATCGTCCGGTAGAAGGCTCTAACTCGATTTCGTACTTGGCCATGATTATAGCCTTAAGCTCAATGTTGCCCTTTATCTCTCCTGAAGCTGCTTCTACAGTAATAGGATACTCTCCAGGTTCCGGCATTATTATCCACAGAGATGGCCTCACTGTAACTTTGATTGTGTCCGGGTATGTTTGTTGGGGGTCAATACGAATAGCGGCTATTTCCGTCCCTCCCCCATAGCTTGATGCAATGGAATAGCTGAAACCAGAAGGAACTGTAACCTGAAGGTCGAAAACACGCGGCTCCTTACCACCCGTGTACTGTAATTCAATACTATAGGCGAAAAAGGATGTACCACCGGGGCTGCTCAGCACAGGATACTGACAGGTAAGTGTTATCTCTTCAGTCTCCGGTGATTTTTGACTTGGCGATAATGATGGTAGGTCGAGATGTGTATCTGATGTTGCCGAAGCAATTGGCGCGGTCACCAGCCCACCAAATACCATCAATAGCAAGGCAGTACAAGTTAAATAGTAACCTGCTCTAAATCTGCTCATAATCTTACAACCTCCCTTAAAATATAAGCCCGTCCAGGGACAGGCATTGGCCTTACATGGGAAACACAGTCTGCAACCACATCACTTTACCGAAAATGCTTTTGCCTGTCAAGTTTGCAGTCCATGTGTCAATGTTAGATGCTATGCCATTAGAATTTGCGAATGCTTGAGCCAGGTTTACGATCTAGGATACTCTGAAAGTGGAGATAGGGGGATTCGAACCCCCGACCTCCGCGATGCGAACGCGGCGCTCTCCCAATTGAGCTATATCCCCACGAGAAACCAATACTAGCAAAGGCTGTGAGTCCGGTCAAGTTCAAAAATGCCCTACTTCATTTCTAGAGCCAGCTCATAAAACTTCTAGTCCCCCAGCAACATCATAAAGAATTCGGAGGTATAATCAATTTCAATTTTTGCACTTTCAGTCCGGCAATCGAGTAGATGTCCCCCAGCTTTCCTGTCACTGGTTATAAAGTGGAAGTGATAACCGGGCACGTTTATTCCTTCCACATAAGACGGGCACCAAAATCCCACTAGACTGCCGGTAACATCATGAAATTCGAATATCGTCTGTCCCTCCAGTGCCTCAGCAAGGGACGGATACGGTTTGCTTTGTGTGGGGACACTCCTTGCCTTGATATATTTAAAGGCTCCTTCTGCCTTGATTGCGTAAAATATATCATTGGTCGGCAACATGCTGTCCAGATATTGTTTTAATTGCTCATAGTCCAATACCTTATCCAATGAAACGGCTTTATCCGGCTCAAATAAAGTAACAACGGCAAACGGTGTTTCCATTGAATCCTCTACCAGATAGGCTTTGCCATCCGCCTTTATTTGATAGAATTCGCCTGCCAGCGCAATCATTTCTCCGTCGAGATCGTCAAAAGTACCTAGCCCGAAATCGCCATGTTGCCTCAAGTCCTTGTATGTTAAATCTCCATCGAAGACACCTTCTGAAAGGGCGCTAATTGTTGAACTTTGAAACAGGACGTCTCTATCTTTTGGTGAACTTAAACAGCCTGACGTACATATGGTTATGATTACGAGAGTTGCTGCTAACAGAAGATAGACTCTTTTCATGATGCCCTCCAATATTTAGTCCTCCTGCTACTTATGTCAACATCTTTTGCTGATTTTCATTGACAATTTTAGTCGGTATTAGCTAGACTTACAAGTTGCCGACCGAAAGGCATGCGAAACCACAAAATTATGTAAGCTATGAAAATAATGAAACAATTTATGGAACCACAGTCGGTGGCTATCATTGGAGTTTCTCGTTATACCGGCGAGGGGGCTTTCAACATCCTCGAAAACCTGCTCAGCTATCGCTATCAAGGCAGAATATACCCGATAAATCCTAGTGTTAGCGAAATACTCGGCGTAAAAACCTATTCAAGTGTTGCGGAGGTAACCGATGATATCGACCTGGCCGTGATAGCCACACCACGCGCTCTGGTTCCACAGCTAGTCAAGGAATGTGCCGATAGCAATATCAAAGCCATAGAAATAGTCGC
The DNA here is from genome assembly GCA_016783155.1 of Dehalococcoidia bacterium. Classification (GTDB taxonomy): domain Bacteria; phylum Chloroflexota; class Dehalococcoidia; order GIF9; family UBA5629; genus 9FT-COMBO-48-23. The sequence continues at coordinate 8,637 of JADHXB010000022.1, read as the reverse complement.
CCAAGGTTTTTCAGATGCCAGCGATGAAGAGGGCAAACAACTACAAAAGGAAATAGACAATATCGTCAAAGCTGGCCAAACTAGAGTATTAGGTCCTAATACCTTCGGTACGGCTAACGCTTTTATTAATTTCAGCTCGACATTCATAAAAATAAGGATGAAGAGGCAACCTACCGGAATTATCTGCCAAACTGGCGCTTTTTTTGTCGGCTTTTCAGAAATGGCTTTTGTAGGCAAGGGGCTTGACTTGGGCAATGCTTGCGATGTCAGCTTCTCCGAGGGGTTAGGATACTTTGATAATGACTTTGAAACGAAGGTTGTTGCCCTACACATCGAAGGCATGCAGGACACGAAAGCCTTTACCAGCATATCTAGGGACATTGCCCGAAAGAAGCCTATAATTGCCCTGAAGACAGGACAAAATGAGCAGGCAGCTAAGGCAATTCAGTCCCACACAGGCTCTCTGACAGGTAGAAAAGAGGTGTGGCAAGCAATTTTCAAACAGGCTGGTGTGATTCAAGTAAGCGATGTGGAGGAACTCATTGACTTAACCGGGACGTTCTCTTTATTGCCGCTGATGAAAAAATCAAAAATCGGGGTTGCCACAATTAGCGGTGCATTAGGTGTTATGACTATAGATGCCAGCCAAAACTTTGACATAAGTATAGATACACTGTCTCCTAAGACTCAGAAACTGCTCGATATGGTGGCACCTTCCTGGCTTAAGGTTAATAATCCGGTGGATATTTGGCCGATAATGATAGAAACGCAGCCAATCACGAAGCTAATGATTGATGGGTTAGAGGCTCTTCTAGCTGACCACGAGTTGGGTGCTGTCTTGGTTATTTGCGCTGCTTTTGATGAAAAATGGGCAACCGACCTGTGTAAACTTCTGAGTGAACTGGCGGCGGCGCATCCGGATAAGCCTTTAACATGTTGTATTTATGGACCTTGTGCCGCACAGGCTATAAGGGAAATGCAAGATGCAGGTAAAGTGGTAGGATTCCCCACGCCGGAAAGAGCTATAAGAGCACTAGCCCGACTAAACGAATACTCACGATTACGAAGCGGGCTCTAGAATTACCCTGGCATCAACCGCTACAGCCCCATTCTTGTAAGCAAAAACCGGATTAAGGTCAAGTTCCTTTATCTCCGGATTCTTATCGATGAAATCAGAGACCTTCAATATCAGGGCTTCCAAAAATGGAATGTCAGCCGGCTCCTGTCCCCTATAACCTTCAAGCAAAGGATAACCCTTTATCTCCTTTATCATCTCATGGGCATCCCTTTTGGTCAGCGGAACTATCCTGAAGGAAACGTCTTTCAGTACCTCAACCAGTATTCCACCCAGACCGAACATCAATACAGGCCCGAATTGTGCATCCTTAGTCATACCGATGATAACTTCTATCCCGGGGCGAGCCATTTTCTGCACGGATATGCCTTCTATTTTTGCCTTTGGCTGATGCTTCTTAATCGCAGATACAATTTCACCATAAGCTTTACCTACCTGAGCAGCATTATCCAAGCCCAGTTTGACACCACCGGAATCGCTCTTATGAATGACATCAGGTGAGACTATTTTTAGCACCACAGGGAAGCCCATTTTCTTGCTCAGAGCAACCGCTTCTGCTTTTGTCCGCGCCAGTTTAGCTTCAATGACAGGTATCCCGGCACCACCAATAAGCTCCTTAGACTCAATCTCGGTCAATCTTGCCCTATTTCCCTTTCTGGCATGTCTCAATATCTCGCTTTCAGTCATTTTGGTTACACCTTAGAGCTATCAGTCATAAAAGCGACTCCAATTTTAGCCTATTTCACCACTGCGTGTAAAACAGCCGGAATGGGGGTATCATTACTTTTTAGTGCCAAACTGTATTCCGATGAGATGGAGATGTAGTGAAGGCGACGGCTTTCTTATCGGTTCTATCAATTTAAAGGTGCCGGTTCCTGACAACTTTAGCAGACCTGCTATCGATTGGTGCTTTCGAATCCGTATTGTAATCAGGATAAGTCTTTCTTAATCCGCTCGAACTCTTTTTTGGAAATGTCACCTTTGGCATAGCGCTCCTTGGCGATGTCCAGCGGGTCGCGTTTCTGGGTAATGTCTAAGCCAGAACCGCGCTCTACCAACTTTTTAATACCCCAGACTACCAGTACAATGATTCCTCCCCAGAATGCCAGCATCACTAGCCAACCAAACATCATCCACCAGCCCATGCCTCCAAATCCGTCCCACCACATAGCAATCCTCCTGAAATCATTATTTGCAGCTCGCTATCTCTGTAACCAGCAAGCTCTAGATATATGCTATTATACACTAAAGCGTAGAGACGTAAGAATTCTCTGTAAACTGGTGGAATGAAGTGTTATCATATAATTAACAGAAAGGAGCGGATGCACCAAAATTGTCAGAAGCCAATCCCTCTTATAAGTTAAAGGTTTTAGGTATTGCCGGCAGTCCTCGACGTGACGGTAACACCGACCATCTGCTTCAAGAGGTAATGGCTGGCGTTGCCAGCCAGGGATCTGAGACGAAAACGGTTATCCTTAGCGAACTGAATATTTCTCCCTGCCGCCACTGTGATGGCTGTATTAAAACCGGTAAATGCGTGATAGATGACGACATGCAGTGGCTACACACCGATTTAAGAGAGGCTGACCGCCTAGTCCTTGCCGCACCTATTTTTTTCATGGGGGTTACTGCCCAAACCAAAGCTATGATTGACCGCTGCCAGGCACTGTGGGTAATTAAATACGTACTTAAGCTTCCAGTAGCAATTAATCCCGGCAGAGAACGCAAGGGTATTTTTGTCTCAGTCGGCGGAACAAGGCTCCACAATCTGTTTCAGCCTGCCATGGCTACGGTCAAAAGCTGGTTCCTAGCCTTGGATATCAAGTATGATGGTGAGTTGGTCTTTTCTGGAATCGACGAAAAAGAAGCCATCCTTAGGCATCCAACGGCACTAAAAGATGCCTTTGTTGCTGGTCAAGAACTAGCCGCTGGCAATATGCCAAAGTAAACTGCAAATCAAGTAAAAACTAGCCGCTAGTGCTTTATCAGTTCCGATAGCTCATGTTAAAATGTCTCGACTTGGAATTGCAGGATTAGCATAGGAGACAGCCAATGCCTAGTAAAAAAAAGCAGGAATGGAAAGAGGTCACATTAGCTCCAACTATCGAGCGTTTCCACGAGAGACAAGATAAATTTGAGACCAGCTCCGGGATTGATATCTCGCCAGTTTATACTCCCGAAGATATGCCAGATTTCGATTATTCTGCTGCTTTAGGCTATCCTGGCGAATACCCGTTTACTCGTGGTATACAGCCTAACATGTATCGCGGTAGGCTGTGGACAATGCGTCAATATGCTGGTTTTGGCACTGCTGAGGAATCCAACAAGCGCTACCGTTATCTTCTTGAACAAGGCCAAACCGGCTTGAGCATTGCTTTTCAATTGCCCACCCAAATCGGCTATGATTCAGACCATCCCCTAGCTAAAGGTGAAGTCGGTAAAGTAGGAGTGGCTATAGACACTTTAGAGGACATGGAGATTCTATTCAAAGGTATTTCCTTAGACAAAGTCAGCACATCCATGACCATAAATTCTACCGCCCCCATTCTTCTCGCTATGTATATTGCTCTGGCTAAAAAGAAAGGTGTTGACCCAGCTAAATTGGACGGCACTATTCAAAATGACATACTCAAGGAATATATCGCCAGGGGCACGCATATTTTCCCGCCTCGCCCCTCAATGCGATTGACTACCGACATCTTTGCTTATTGCAGCCAGCATGTCCCGCGATGGAACACCATCAGCATCAGCGGCTACCACATACGCGAAGCTGGCTCTACAGCAGCTCAGGAGATCGCCTTTACCCTGGCTAACGGCATCGCCTATGTTCAGGCAGCCATTGCTGCCGGGTTGGACGTAGACGAATTTGCCGGCAGGCTGTCCTTCTTCTTCAACGCACATAACAATCTTTTTGAAGAAGTGGCTAAGTTTAGAGCTGCACGCTGCCTCTGGTCCAAAATTATAAGCCAAAGATTTGAAGCCAAAGACCCCCGCTCAACGATGCTGCGCTTTCATACGCAAACTGCCGGCTGTACGCTGACTGCACAACAGCCATATAATAATATCGTCAGAGTAGCCATCCAGGCTCTAGCCGCAACTCTGGGTGGCACACAGTCGCTTCATACAAATTCCTTCGATGAGGCGTACGCTACACCGTCAAAAGAGGCAGTAACCATTGCCTTACGTACTCAACAACTCCTGGCTTATGAGACTGGCATTGGTGATGTCGTTGACCCTCTCGGTGGCTCCTATTTGATAGAATATCTCACCGAAGCTTTAGAAAGGCAAGCTGGCGAATACATCGATAAAATCGACAAGCTTGGTGGTGCTGTAGCTGCAATAGAGCAAGGCTTCCAGCAGAGAGAAATCCAGGAAAGCTCTTATCATCAACAGAAGAATATCGAGGAAAACAAAGCCACTGTGGTAGGTGTCAACAAGTTTGTCTCATCGTCACCCGAAATATCAGAACTACTGCGGGTGAACCCTGAACTGGAAAGGAAACAAAGGGAAAGATTGGCTAAAGTGAAGAAAAATAGGGACAATGGCAAGGTTACCAAAGTGCTTAAAAATCTGGAGGAGGTAGCCCGTGGCCGAGATAATACTATGCCAGTATTTATCGATTGTGTTGAGGCTTATGCCAGTATCGGCGAGATATGTGATGTACTACGCAAGGTATTTGGTACCCAGAGGGAATATCTTGTCTTTTGAAAATGAGCAGGTACCAAACTATTAGAATGGAAGGATAAACAGATGGATTTCGAATTGACCGAAGAGCAAAAAATGTTCCAAGCCATGGTGCGCGACTTTGCTACTAATGAGGTCAAACCCATAGCGGCAAAAATCGATGAGGAAGGAAAATGCCCACCCGAAATCATCAAGAAGGCAGCCGGTTTAGGTCTATTCGGCATTACCATTTCTGAGGAGTGTGGAGGCAGTGGTGGTGATTATCTATCCATGGCTATTGCTGCAGAAGAGTTATGTCGGGCGTCAGCTTCTGTGGGCACAGTCTTCCTGGCCAGCTTGTCACTGGCCTGCTACCCTATATACAAATTTGGTAACGAGGAGCAAAAGCGTAAGTATGTTGCACCTATAGCGAAAGGCGAAAAACTAGCATGCTTCGCCTTGACCGAGTCCGGTGCTGGAAGCGACGCCGGAGCTCTGGAGACTACTGCCACACTGCAAGGTAACAAGTATATTCTTAATGGCACCAAGATATTTATAACCAACGGTGCTGAAGCCGAAATTGCTGTAGTTTTTGCCACTGTTGACAAGTCGCTGAAACACCGGGGCGTAACTGCCTTCATCGTCGAAAAAGGTACTGCCGGTTTCTCTGTAGGCAAGGAGGAGAACAAACTTGGCATACGCGGCTCATCAACAACAGAGCTGGTTTTTGAAAATTGTCAAATACCAGCAGCTAATCTGTTAGGTGAGCAAGGTCGTGGGCTAAGGGTAGCCTTGGAGGCTATAGATTCTAGCCGGGTTACTGTAGCCGCTCAGGCTGTAGGTATCGCCCAAGCTGCTTTCGATGATTCTCTTGCCTATGCTAAGGAACGCCAGCAATTCGGACAGCCGATAGCTAACTTTCAAGCAATCCAGTGGATGCTCGCCGATATGGCAACCCATATTGACGCAGCTCGGCTGTTGACTTACAGATCTGCCTGGCTCAAAGATCATGATATGCCCTTTATAAAGGAAGCAGCCATGGCAAAGGTCTATGCTGCTGAAACATCTAGAATGGTTACCAACAATGCTATTCAAATTCACGGTGGTTACGGCTATTGTAAAGACTACCCCGTAGAGCGCTACCTGCGTGATGCTAAAATAACCGAAATCTATGAGGGAACCTCAGAGATGCAGAGAATGACCATAGCCAGGGCTCTTATAAGAGAGGGCTAAAGGAGAGAAATGATTAAGAAAGTTCACCATGTTGCTATTGTAGTCAAAAACCTGGATGAAGCACTCGAACTTTATGATAACCTTTTCGGCACTAAGCCCAGCAAGATAGAAACGATACAACAGCAAGGAGTAAAAGCAGCCCTCTTGCCTATGGCTGAAGGCGGTGAAATTGAGCTTCTCGAGCCGATTGACCCGCAAAGTAGCATAGCCAAATTTCTTGAAAGCCGAGGGGAGGGAATTCATCACATCTGCTTCGAAGTTGAGAACGTTGACCAGGAGCTTTGTACGCTAGCCGACAAGGGTGCTCAACTGATTGACAAGCAGGGTCGTCTCGGCTTAACCGGTAAAGTTGGCTTTATACATCCCAAATCAACAAAAGGGGTACTCATTGAACTGGCACAAAAAGTATAAGGAGAGAAGCCAATGGCAGAAGAAACTAAAATCCGAGTGCTAGTTGCAAAACCTGGCCTAGATGGCCATGATCGTGGAGCCAAGGTAGTTGCCAGAGCTCTCAGGGATGCTGGCATGGAAGTAGTCTATACTGGAATCAGACAGACACCAGAAATGATTGTTGAGGCAGCGGTGCAGGAAGATGTCGATGTTGTTGGCTTAAGCATTCTATCTGGAGCACACTTGGAGCTTTTCCCACCAATCGCGGAAGGGCTTAAGAAAAAGGGGAAAACCGATGTCCTGCTTGTTGCCGGTGGCATTATACCTGATGAGGATATCCCTGCTTTACAGAAAATAGGCATAAAAGCTATTTTTGGTCCTGGAACTCCTACATCTAAAATTATCGAATTTATTAAGAACGAACTTGCTGGCAGAAAGAATTAGGCTGGGTTGTCAACTCCTGGCCTTTCCAACGATAGTTTCCATATTCTTTAAGTTTTCTCTTTTCATAAATTGCTTGATGCCTTCCAGCACATCCAGAGTGGCTTGAGGGTTAGTCAGGTTAGCCGTACCAACCTGGACGGCACTAGCTCCTGCCATTAAAAATTCTAAGGCGTCGTCCGCACAACTGATTCCTCCGCAGCCTATTATGGGTATATCTACAATCCCAGCAACCTTGTACACCATGTAGAGAGCGATAGGCTTTATTGCCGGACCGGAAAACCCACCAACGAAATTACCTAATGAAGGCCGGCTCTCATTTATGTCAATTGCCATCCCTCGTACAGTGTTAATTAGAGTTATGGCATCGGCTCCAGCTTTGCTTACCGCTAAGGCAATCTCTCCAATATCCGTCACATTGGGACTCAACTTTACGATAACAGGCAAGCTACTGACTGCTCTAACCGCTGCTGTAACCTCAGCAGCGGACTCTGGATTCGTGCTGAATTCCATCCCGCCCGATGCTATATTGGGACAGCTTATGTTGACTTCAATGCCACTTACTCCAGCGACACCATCCAGTCTAGCAGCGACCTCTGCATACTCGTCGATGGTCTCACCAGCGATATTGACAATGACCGGCACCTGCCACTTAGCCCAAATAGGAGCCTTGTCTTTTATCACAGCTTCAACCCCAACATTCTCCAGACCCACAGAATTAAGGATTCCCCAAGCTTTTTCCACTAGGCGCGGTTGTGGATTGCCCTTTCTGGGTTTTAAGGTTGTGCCTTTACAAACGATAGCCCCCAGTTTCTTTATGTCAACTAATTCGCTGTATTCAATGCCGTAGCCGAAGGTGCCAGAGGCTGTCATCACAGGATTAGCCAAAAGCAAGCCCCTTTTGTGAGCCGGGGCTAGCTGGATGCTTAAGTCAACCATTTCAAATTTTAGTTGATGGCCTTAATTTCATCACCGATTCTATTTTGCCTGTCATTGTTGATGATTTGTCCCGACGGTCATCAATTTTGAGAAAGGTAACCACTCGTGACGCTCCTTTATTAAAAGGAACCTCGTGCATTTTGTGAATCACTTCGAGCACTTTGTCCAGAGAACCTTCAATTATAGTTCCCATCGGCGTTAGACGGTAAGAAATGTCTTTCCTGCCTTCTAGAACCTCAAGGCATTCGGCAATATAACGGCTAAGTCCAGTATCACCGGTGCCTACTGGAACAATTGATACCTCAGCAACAACGTGTCCTTTCATCACCACCTCCAACGTTGAAGGATTAACAGACATCTATAGTATAGCCAAGCTACTAAAGAAATAATAGCATACCCTTATTATCATCCACAGAGAAATGTGCTAAAATCTCAAAATAATAGCCTAGACGTGCAAAAGATAAGCATTCACAGGTAGCATATGGGTTATATTATCAGACGCATGCAAGATAGGGATATCCCTCAGGCACTTGAGATTGACCGCGAGGCTTTTCCAAGTCAATGGCCTCATCCTACATATGCGTCCTTCAAGCAGGAACTCCGTAACCGGTTAGCCTGTTATATATTGGTTACCAAACCGAGGGAATCGGAGGCGATTAAACAGAATCCTGCCAACAGAAGATGCTGGCAAAAAATTTTTCATCTTTTCGACCACGACCGCCTCTTCGGTGATGAGATACCACCACCAAAGGAGTACATCGTTGGCATCGCCGGTTTCTGGGTGATGGTGGATGAGGCACATATCACCACCCTTGCTCTGCGAGACTCTTATCGTCGACAAGGGGTAGGGGAAAGACTGCTGATTGAAATAATTGAAATGGCAGTTCAATTCAACG
>JADHXB010000021.1 GCA_016783155.1 Dehalococcoidia bacterium | reverse complement strand
ACTATTAGCTCGAGATTGTGCTTCTGCCGCAATATCGCTAGTGCTTCCAGCATATATCTCAAACCTTTAACGGCTGTGTCTCTGCTTATTACTACCAGCAGCCTGTTTTCCAGGCGATCCACTTTCGGGGAGGGGATGAAAATATCTGTGTCGATCCCGTTATATACAACTCGCAGTTTGCCTTCAGAAATTCCGAAGGTTTTGGCAATGTGCTGGCAGGCAGTCTGTGAAACCGTAATGATGTGAGAAAGTCTGCGGGCAACTTTGATTTGCATATTAATAAAAGAAAACCACCTTCTCAGCCCCAGCTTATCTTTCAATGAGGTTGCTGAATTAACGGCTAAATCACGGTCAATGGTTACAGGATGATGAATGGTCTCAACGACCGGATAACCCAGTTCCTGGATTTTGAGCACGCCATATGCGAGGGTTTGATTGTCATGAACAATATCGTATTTGTTGTTTTCGCTATTGCGTATTAGACCATGCGCTCTCATGCCAAAGGTCAGTGGTTCTGCGAAGTAACCGCTTATGACGCCGAGCCATTCGACCAGGTTTGGGAGCGTATTTAATTTGCGAGGGTTTATGAGTAGTCGTCGGTCGGGTGGCATTGAATACAGGTCGAGGCTTGGTAATTTAATCAGACTTATCCCATCGTCCAAATCCGGATATGGTGGTCCCGATACCACATCAATCTCGTGACCGAGGTCGCGGAGGGAGCGGCTCAGGTAGCGAAGGTAAATACCTTGTCCGCCGGAATAGCGATAGCTACGGTAGCTAAGCAAGCAGACGCGCATTTGACAGCCTGTCTCTATCTTAAAGTGAGCAGAATCGAATAAGAAAAGACAAACAACATTTTACCTTACGAGGAATAGCTATTACAATTGTGTGTTAAGAGACTGTTAGGTAATTCGTCTGTGTCATTGCGAGCCCTTCGCTTCCTGTCATTCTGACCCTGAATGAAATGAAGGGGAAGAATCTCATTCCGCTCAGGATAAACTCCGCGTGGCAATCTCCAAAAAGTCAAAGACCAAAAGTTAAAATCAAAATGACAGATAAAAATGCAAAAATGCTTCTGTTCTTTCAGAGGTGAACAGACCTGAAAGCGTGTCCCCACTTTTAACTTTTGACTTGTCATTTTGCCTTTTGATGTTTTACTTTTGCATTTGTCTGAGATTGCCATGTCGCCCTTCCGTGGAAGGGCTCCTCGCAATGACAGAGTAAAAGAAGCCCCTCGCAATGACAAGTAAACATTGACTGCTAGTTATTGCTGGTGGAGTATGACCCAACGTTTCTTATTCGCCTAGAAGCTGCAGTATGATTTCTCTGTCTCTTGGGCGGTTGTCGAAGTCTACTACTACAATCTGTTGCCAGGTTCCGAGTGTCATTTTCTTGTTGGTAAAGGGCACGACCAGTGATGGGCCTTGAAGTGAAGCCCTCACGTGGGAGTGTCCATTTCCGTCTCCCCATCTGCGGTCATGCTGGTAGGGTAGGTTCAAAGGTACATTCCGTTCCCACATGTCCTTGAAATCGCTGATTAATCCATTTTCGTACTCTATAGTTGTTATGCCGGCAGTTGAGCCGGCGATGAAAATAGTTGCTGTGCCGTTATTGATAGTGGAGTTGCTGATTTCTCTGGCTATTTCAGCGGTTATGTCTATCATGTCGCAGTTCCCCTTGGTGCTGATGCGGATGGTTTTGCTTAGCACCGTCATATTTTTACCTCCTCCAGTATAACGTCATCCAGGTTAAAAACAGGGCCATCAAGGCATACCCGTTTCATGCCATTTTTTGTTTTTATGCTGCAGCTAAAGCAAGCTCCGATGCCACAGCCCATCCGTATTTCCAGTGAGACCTGGACAGGTTTCTTATTTTGCCATTGTTGTCTTTCACCAGCTATTGTGTTGTACATGGCTAATGGCCCACAGGCGTAGATTTGGTCAGCCCAATTAACATGTCCGGACAGGATGTCGGTCACCTTGCCCTCTTCGCCATAGCTGCCATCTTCGGTGGTAATTATGGTTTTAATTCCATCAGGCAGGAGTTTCTGCGGGTAAAGTTCGTCTTTGGTGTGTGCGCCTAGTAGCAAAGTTACTGACTTTTCTTGACCTAATGCTTGTTGAGCAAGGAAGGTCAGTGGGGCAATACCTATGCCCCCGGCCACTAACAGCAACTTTTTTGAAGCGGGCCTAATATAAAAACCGTGACCCAGTGGACCCAGTATATCCAGCCTTTCTCCTTTTCGGCATAGAGAAAGCCAGGCGGTGCCTTTACCGATTACCTTGAATAAGAAATAGACCTGCCTCGATTTGGCTATTTTGTGGATGCTCAATGGGCGACGCAGCGTAAGCTCCTCTCCGCATTTGACTGTGACGAATTGTCCTGGCTGGGATGTGGCAGCAATGGCAGGCGTGTCGACACAAATAAGATGATATCCGGGCATTAGCTCGATGTTGGAGATAACGGTAGCTGAAATTTGTTTCAATTCTACTAAAACACTTTTAGCTTCACAGCTTATTTTATGTCCGCGTGGTAGCTTTGTAGGGATTTGACCTCTAGTTTGCCGTTACGATATGCGGCAATTCCCTTGGCAGCAGCAGCAGCGGCAGCAAGTGTTGTTATGTAAGTCGCCTTATACTTAATTGCTGCCTTGCGGATGTAAGAATCGTCGTATTTGCCCAGCTTGCCGCTGGGAGTGTTTATTACCAGCTGGATTTCCCTGTTTTTGATACCATCCACTATGTTGGGCCGCCCTTCGTGCATTTTGAGTATCAGCTCGGACTTGATGCCGTGTCTGGCTAGAAATTTATGTGTGCCGCGTGTTGTCTTAATTCCAAATCCAAGCTCGTTGAATCGCTTTGCTACTTCCAACGCAGCCGGTGTGTCTTTGCTAAACAGGCTTATCAAGATTGTCCCATCTATTGGGAGCAATTGCTGTGCAGCCACCTGTGCCTTGAAAAAGGCGAGGCCAAATGAATCGGCGATCCCCAGAACCTCGCCGGTCGACCTCATCTCCGGACCGAGTATGGGGTCTACCTCGGGAAACATGGGGAATGGGAATACCGCTTCCTTGACACCGAAGTGAGGAATCCGACGCAGCTTGAGGTCAAGCTCGGAAAGCTTCTTGCCCAGCATGATTTGGGTTGCAATACGCGCCATGGAAACATTACAGACTTTCGAGACCAGCGGCACAGTTCGTGATGCTCTGGGATTGGCTTCTAGCACATAGACAACATCCTTAGCTATAGCGTATTGCATGTTCATTAGGCCGATGACATTAAGTTCCGTGGCAATTCTCCGGGTGTATGCGTTTATAGTGTCGATGTGTTCTTGAGGTATGCTGACAGGTGGGAGTACACAGGCTGAATCACCGGAGTGGACACCGGCTAACTCGATGTGTTCCATGATTGCCGGAACAAAGGCATCGGTTCCGTCAGCGATGGCATCCGCCTCAGCCTCAATTGCGTTTTCGAGGAACTTGTCAATCAGGATAGGACGGTCCGGAGTTACATCTACTGCCGCAGCAACGTACTCTTTGAGCATCTCCTCGTCATGGACTACTTCCATACCACGACCGCCCAATACGTATGATGGCCGTACCATCAATGGATACCCGATTCGCTTGGCAACGCTTAAAGCTTCCTCCAAATTGCTGGCCATCCCAGATTCTGGCATGGGGATGTTAAGCTCTTGCATCATCTGACGGAAGCGATCTCTATCCTCGGCAAGGTCTATGGTCTCAGGTGATGTGCCTAAGATGTTGACGCCGGCTTCTGACAATTCGTTGGCAATATTGAGCGGTGTCTGCCCTCCGAACTGGACGATCACACCTTCAGGTTTTTCTTTTTCATAGATACTCAAGACGTCTTCAACTGTGAGCGGTTCGAAATAGAGCTTGTCTGAAGTATCGTAATCTGTAGAGACAGTTTCGGGGTTACAATTGACCATTATAGTCTCGTACCCTTCGTCGCGCAGGGCAAAAGCTGCGTGGACACAGCAGTAATCAAATTCTATGCCCTGGCCGATACGATTGGGTCCGCCACCTAATATCATTACTTTCCGTCTGTTACTGCTTGTTGTCTTGTCCGGCGCATTGTAGGTTGAGAAATAGTAGGCTGCATTTTCCACACCGCTGACAGGGACGGGCTCCCAGCCTTCGACCACCCCAAGCGAAAAACGTTTTCGGCGAATTTCTTTTTCCGGCACACCGAGAATCTGTGAAAGATAACGGTCTGAGAACCCGTCTTTCTTGGCTTGAATAAGCAGTTCGTCAGGTAGCACTTTGCCTCTGTACTGAAGAATTTTCTCCTCCAGCTCGACCATCTCTTTCATTTGATCGATGAACCAGGGTTTGATGTAAGTCTTCTCGTAGAGTTTCTGCACATCGGCACCTTTGCGCAGAGCCTCATACATTATGAACTGGCGCTCGCTCGTCGGTTCGTTCAGCATGCTCATCAGTTCGTCCAGCGATTTCTTGTGGAAATCCTTGGCAAAGCCCAATCCGTAGCGACCTTTTTCCAGGGATCGAATTGCTTTCTGCAGTGCCTCTTTATAGGTCTTGCCAATACTCATTGCCTCGCCGACAGCGCGCATCTGAGTGCCAAGCTTGTCCTCAGCATCTTTGAATTTCTCAAAGGCCCACCGAGCAAACTTTATTACCACATAATCACCCGATGGCGTATATTTCTCAAGGGTCCCGTCACGCCAATAGGGGATTTCGTCAAGTGTGAGACCGGCGGCCAATTTAGCGGAAACGAGGGCAATCGGGAAACCCGTCGCCTTAGAAGCTAATGCTGATGAGCGTGAAGTTCTAGGGTTGATTTCAATTACTACAACACGACCTGTTTTGGGGTCATGCGCAAATTGGATGTTGCAGCCTCCAATTATACGTATTGCGTCAACGATTCGATAGGAGTACTCTTGGAGGCGTTTTTGTAGCTCGGTATCTATTGTAAGCATAGGAGCTGCACAAAAGGAGTCGCCGGTATGCACGCCCATGGCGTCTATATTTTCGATAAAACATACGGTGATCTTCTGACTCTTGGAATCACGGACGACTTCCAGCTCCAATTCCTCCCATCCCAAAACTGATTCCTCTACCAACACCTGCCCGATAAGGCTTACCGAAATGCCGCGGCTGGCAACGGCGCGTAGTTCTTCCACATTGTAGACAAGACCACTGCCGGTTCCCCCCATGGTGTAGGCGGGGCGGATAACCACCGGATACCCGAGTTCAGCGGCGACTTTTTCCGCATCCTCGATGCTGTAGACCGCCTGGCTTTGGGGCATTTCTATATCCAAACGGTTCATTGTTTCCTTGAAGATGGTGCGGTCCTCGCCGCTTTTAATGGCGTCAATATCGACGCCAATGACTTGGACGCCATATTTGTCAAGGACTCCCGAACGTGCCAGTTCGGCGCTGAGATTGAGACCTGTTTGGCCACCCAGGTTTGGCAGTAGAGCATCAGGTCGTTCTTTTTCAATAATTTGGGTCATCATTTCGAGATTAAGCGGTTCAATATATGTTATGTCTGCCATTCCTGGGTCAGTCATGATAGTCGCCGGGTTTGAGTTTACCAGCACGATTTCATAGCCGAGGCTTCGAAGGGCTTTGCAAGCCTGCGTTCCAGAGTAGTCAAATTCACAGGCCTGTCCTATCACGATAGGGCCGGAGCCGATAATCATCACCTTCTTGATATCGTTACGCCTTGGCATGCAGAATCTATCTCCTTTCTTATTCCGGCTTGTCTCTGTAGACTACTTTTCCGCTTACTATGGTCGCGATTACTCTGCCTTTAAACTGGCAGCCATCGAATGGGGTGTTCTTGCCTTTAGAAGCGAAGTCACGGCTGTCGACTATCCATTCCTTATTTGGGTTGAAAAGGGTAACATCAGCTCGGCAGCCGGGCTTCAATGTGCCAAGCTCTCCGTATCTGGTGCCGATAATTGTGGCTGGCTCGAACGTGAGTTTGGAGATTAGAGTTTTCAGGTCTAGTCGTCCGCCATGTACCAGACTCATCAGACAGGCTAAAGCTGTTTCCAGCCCGCTGATACCAAAAGCTGCCAGTCCAAACTCGCACATTTTGTCCACTGAGGTATGAGGAGCATGATCGGTAGCAATGGCATCGATAGTGCCATCTTTAAGCCCTTTGATTAAAGCGGCAATATCTTCTTCGGTGCGCAATGGAGGATTGACTTTAGCGTTGGTATCATATGTCAGTTGGTTATGCTTTTCCGATTGGCTGCCCATTATTCGTTCTTCGGTCAGAGTCAAGTGGTGGGGGGTGACTTCGGCAGTGACTGCGATACCTTTTTCTTTAGCTCGGCGGATAATTTCCACAGAGCTATTTGTGCTAACATGGGCGACATGTAGCTTGGCACCGGTGAGGTGAGCCAGGGCAAGGTCACGGGCGACTATGATTTCCTCGGCAGCTTTAGGTATACCTTTAAGCCCGAGGCGAGCTGATACCCAGCCATCGTTCATAGAGCCGCCATCGCTCAATTCTTTATCTTCACAGTGGTTAATAATCGGCAAACCCAGGGCTTGGCTGTAATCCATAGCCAGTGACATGATTCGTGAGCTGGCTACCGGGTCACCATCGTCGCTGAAACCAACGACTCCTGCATTAGCCAGCTCGCTCATTTCGGTTAGCTCTTTGCCTTGCCTTCCTTTGGTTACGCAGCCTATCGGCAGCACCTGAACCGCTCCCTTAATCTCGGCAGTCTTCTTTACATAATCTATGGAAGCCTGAGTGTCTAGAGGGGGATTTGTATTCGGCATACAGCAAACAGTGGTGAAACCACCTTTGGCGGCAGCTTTAGTGCCGGTGGCGATAGTTTCCTTGTCCTCAAAGCCTGGTTCTCGGAGATGGCAGTGGAGGTCGACGAATCCGGGACAGACGACAAGGCCGGTGGCATCTATAGTGGTCAAATCGGACTGAGACGGTGCTGCGCCTTTATCACCGAGCCAGGCGATTTTGCCTTTGGTGATAAGCAGGTCAGCGACTTTATCTATTCCCTGGCTGGGATCAAGGATATGTCCACCGCTTATCAGTAGGTTAGGGGACATTATTTGTTTTTACCTCCGGCGATTAAGTAGAGCAATGCCATTCGGATGGCTACACCATTGGTTACCTGCTCTTCGATTACCGATTGAGCCCCGTGGGCGACTTCGGGGCTGATTTCAATGCCTTCGTTAATAGGACCGGGGTGCATAACCAAGACGTGTGGCTTGGCTAGGGAAAGTCGTTCCAGAGTTAGCTGATAAAGCTGGATGTACTCTCGTAGACTTGGCAATAGCCCGCTTTGTTGTCTTTCCATCTGTAGCCTTAGTGGCATTACCACATCGGCATTTTTCAGGGCAGGCTCAATTTCAGTTTCGATGCTGACATTTGGTAGCTGGCAGTTGGCGATGAAGCTATCTAATCCCCGTGGCAGAAGGGTGGGTGGGGCACATAGTATTACCCTGGCTCCCATGGTAGTCATGCCCCAGACGTTGGAACGGGCTACCCGACTGTGCATGATGTCGCCGATGATGGTCACTTTAAGATTAGCCAATGTACCCAGGTGACGGCGGATGGTATAGAGGTCGAGAAGGGCTTGGGAAGGATGGGCATGCCAGCCATCTCCGGCGTTTATCAAGCTGCAGGTTACGTGTTGTGTGGCGAGATAAGGGGCACCAGATTGTGAATGCCTCATGACTATAATATCGGCGCCTAAAGCCTGGATGGTGCGCAAGCTATCAATCAAAGACTCCCCCTTGACAATGCTGCTTTTGGAGGCATCGAGGCTCACTGTGTCGGCGCTTAGATTTTTAGCTGCTAGCTCGAATGAGGCACGAGTGCGTGTACTTGGCTCGTAAAACATGGTAACAACTGTCTTGCCTCTTAATGTTGGCACCCTTTTTACTTCTCTCGTAAGTACTTCTGCCATAGCGTCGGCTGTTTCTAAGACAAGCTCGATTTCTTCCTGGGTAAAGTCATCTAAATCAAGCACATGACTATGTTGCCACACGGCTACGGATGGTGGCGGGAAAGTCTCTGGAGTTGCGATACTCGAATTCGGTTCAATCGCTTTCATCGGTCGCCCCCTTGTTAGGTAGAAGTATGGTCACCTTGTCTTCACCGTCTACCTCTTTAACATACACCTTTATTTCCTCATTGCTTGATGTGGGTATATTCTTACCCACATAGTCAGCACGAATAGGTAGTTCGCGATGGCCTCGGTCGATAAGAACTGCTAGCTGGATGGATTGAGGCCGTCCCAGATCCATAAGGGCATCCATGGCTGCACGGATGCTGCGTCCTGTATAGAAGACGTCATCAACCAGAACTACTTGTTTATTGGTAACATCGGTTGGGATATCAGTGCGGTGAATTACAGGCTTTAGATGTAACGATGAAATATCATCGCGGTACAGGCTGATGTCCAGCGAGCCAACCGGGATAGCAATTTCCTCAAGACTTTGGATAGTGGTGGCCAGCCGCTTGGATAAGGGGACTCCCCGGGTTTGCATGCCTACCAGAACAATATCCTTGGCGCCTTTGTTTCTTTCCACAATCTCGTGGGCAACGCGGACCAAGGCTCTCTGTATGTCCTCGGCGGACATGAGAGTTCTCTCAGGCATAAGAAAAACCTCCTGCCGAGAACTGGCAAGAGGTTTCTAAACAAGCAACCTTAAACAGAAGCTTTGTGAAGCTACAATCTTTTGTCATATTTCCCTTGCCAGCCTCTCTGGACTGACTTAAAGGCCTCACTTGGATAATAGTATATCATAAGGCATCCGAGGATGCAATACCCTGTGCTCGTACAATACATTAGTGACACTTGTTGTTTTTTCTAGGAGCGAGATTCCCCGTTGGTGCTCAGAACAGGAACTGCTATCCTGTCCTTCTTTTTTCTGTCATCGCGAGGAGCGTGAGCGACGTGGCGATCTTGGTGGGGAGGCATTGAGATTGCCACGTCCTTCAGCGGAAGGACTCGCAATGACGAGAGCGAGTGTCACCCATCTATCTGAACGAGGTCATATTCACGGCGTTAGAACAACTGAACGATGACTTTTCCAAAGACAGGACCGACTAAGTGGCGCATGAAGGGTAGGAAGCAAGAGCCGTATTGCCTGGCTAGTTCCTTAGAATAGTCCTTAAGGTAGTCGGCAAAAGTATGTCGTTGGAACTTGAGAAGTTCCTGAGATTTGGTTGTATCGTACCAGTCCAGATAATAAGGTTTCGTGGTGAACTTATGAGCTGGCGGTAATGGCAATCCCATGATTCCCATCATGGCGCGAATCATATCCTTGTATAGCATTCTTTGCTCAGACCCGCCGCTAATGACTAGAATATTTCCCTTTATCTTGTCAAAGTTTTTGACAGCGTTTAATATCGCCGCTGCGGTGTCGCTTGGGTGGCAATATTCAACACGGTTGTTCAGCGGAACGGTAAACATTCGCCTGAGGTCGCTTATTTTAAAGCTCAAGTACATTGTTGCGGTAAGGCGTAGGATTGCATAGTCAATTCCTGATTCTTTAATGATGTTTTCAGCTTGGAGCTTGGTCTCGCCATATGCCCCTTTTGGGTTGGGCACATTTTTGTTGGGGCAAAGGGGTTTGGTGGCTTGGGGAGTGGGGCCAAACGCAGCCACCGAGGAAGTGAAAAGGAAAGGAATATTGCCACCTCTTGCTTTTATCAGGTCGACGATTATTCTGGTGCCATCCACGTTGACCTTTTGGGCCAGTTTGGGTTTTTCGTATGCCACTGGCGGCAGTACGCCAGCCATGTGGACGACTGCATCTACTCCTTCCAGTGCTTTCTGAACTGAATCAGGCTGTGTGATGTCACCCCACAGTATCTCAGCTTTCCCGTTAAGTCCTTTGACACTCTTTCTGTTCCCGGAGGTGTCCAAATCGAACACCCTGACATTAGCTCCGTCTTGTAAGAAGGCTTTGCACACGGTTATGCCTAACCGTCCAGCTCCGCCTGTGATAAGTACTCGCATTTTATCCTCCTTAGTTTTCGGGGAAAAGAATCTTGCCCTTTAGTTTCAGGCTATTACTACCAGAGAAAATCGGAAACTCTTTGATTTCAGCCGCTTTTTCTCCATATCTTTTGTTGAACATGTTAAAACCTTGCCGCTAAAGGGTTCGTTTAATTTTATAATACTGACTTCGTTCCGTAATCGAGAGGATGGCTGGTTTTGCGCACATAAAGGGGTTGAATTCAGTGTCAGGTCTTTTGATGACACGAGGTCATACTTTAGTATGATGGGTGAGGCTTATCCATATTCCAGTCTGTCATTCCTCAGGCGAATGCTAATCTGGATATCCAAGCTCTATGCGAGGGCAGAGTTGCTTAAGACGGAATTAGCCAGTTAAGCAGGTTGCTTCCCCAGAATAACGTTGCCATGGCGGCTAGGGACAGGAAAGGACCGAAAGGTATGGCATCTTTTCGGCTTTTCAATTTGAGCAATAGCAAAATTGCAGCTATTAAGCCGCCGCTAACTATAGCTAAAAACATAGCTATAAGGACCAGCGGAAAGCCGGTGACCAGCCCTATTAATGTCGCAAGTTTAATGTCTCCCCAGCCCATGCCCCCACGATAAAGGAGGGCTGGAAGAAGTAGCAGCACAAAGCCGATGCCGCCGCCGATGGCTGCATCGACAATCCAGAGCCGAAAGCCGGTGCCGGCGATGGCTCTCGGTTCAAAGCCGAATATAGAGCCCAGAGCGGCTATGACTATGGCAAAAATCACTGCTGGGTAAACTATCTTATTCGGCAGTATGTTGTGCTTAAGGTCGATGAGTGAAAGGACGATGAACAAGCAGCAGTAGAGGGCAACTAGTGCCAGCTCCCAGCTAGGACCGTAATGCCAGTATAAGAAGGCAAACAAAATCGCTGTGCCTAACTCCACCCAGAGCAAACGCCTGGGAATGGTTACGCCACAATGGCGGCAGCGCCCTTTGAGCCACAGATAGCTGAAGATTGGAATCAGGTCTTTGGTTGAAAGCTCGCGCTGGCATCCGGTGCAATGGGATGGCGGCGAGATGATTGATTTACCTGCTGGCAGGCGGTCAGCAATCACATTGATAAAGCTGCCCACGGCGGCACCGAGCAAGAAGAATAGAGCTAACCACATATCTTGGTTCTTATCCACCAGTGGCAGGAGGGAAGATCTGCAAAACATCCCCCTCCTTCAAACTGGTCTGCTTGAGATTGCGTAGACTGGTCCCGTTAAGCAAAATAAGCGAATAATCTTGAATCTTCCCATCCACTTGGACTCCTTCACCTCGGAGTTGTTCCCGGAGGTGGGAGCCAAATCTCTCTTCAACTTGGTCCAGAGCCTCGTCTAATCCGTCAGCTTGCAGGGTGGCGTTGTCTACGCCTAAATATTGCCGCCAGAGGCTATAGAACTTTACAGCGATTGATGCCATTTTTAATACCTGCTCAATTTGATTTTGTCAGCAGTACCTTCCATCGCATCCAGTATGAGAAGGTGGTTACGAAGTGGTTTCCCGATTCCGGTAATAATCTTGACTATTTCCTGAACCTGCCATGCGGCAATCATTGCCGGCGTAGCTGATGGATTACCGATTTTCACTTCTATGCCCTGCTCAGGAAGGCTGTCGGAGTAACCATAAATGCAAGACAACCCGGTATCTCCCGGGAAGACAGTCATTAGCTGCCCGATGAAGCCAGCAATCGTTCCGTAGATGTAGGGAATCCCTAAATCCCGACAAGCTTTCTCAACTGCAAAACGTGATGGCAAATTATCCAGTCCATCAGCCACTACCTGGGCATCCTTTAGTAGCCTGTGAGCGTTCTCCTTGGTTAGTTTCTTCAAAAATGTTGTAACTGTGACTGCTGAGTTTATTTCCTTAACTCTTTTTGCCGCTACGGTAGCTTTATAGTTGCCCAAGTTCTTTTCTGTGGACATAAGTTGCCGGTTCAAATTCTGTTCGGTAAAACGGTCATTATCAATGATGATGATATGTCCTATACCTTGCCTGGCCAGGAGTTCTATTATAGTTCCGCCTAACCCGCCTGCACCCACTACAGCTACAGTTGACTGCAATAGCTTTATTTGTCCGTCCAGGCCAATTGTGCCTATGTTGCGGAGATAGCGCCAGGGGGTGATGCCCTGCTTTAATGCGGCTATTTCTACGTCTCTAACTGCGATTCTCTGTGCTTTAGCAATGGAAGTCACAGCTTTCAGGTTGATAACAGGATACCTCTTGCCATCAGGGTCGGTATACGCCTCTGCAGATTCGGCGATATTATGGATAATATCTTTGCCGACTGTGCCACTTTCTCTGAAGATATCCCTGGTGCTCAAGCTAGTTTTTATACCTGGCCCGAAGGCATTTAAGTGTAATACGGCAATATGATAGCAAAATGTGGAAAGTTTGGCATTAAAGGCGATGAGCGGAAGCTACATAAATATTTTCCCCTTGTCATTCTGACCCTGAACGAAGTGAAGGGGAAGAATCTCATGTCCTCCCTGCCACCGAGATTGCCACGTCCTTCTAAGGAAGGACTCGCAATGACAATTCTCCACTCGTCATTGCGAGCGAAGCGTGGCAATCTCATTGCCTTTTCCAGCCACCACGAGATCGCCACGGGGCTAACGCCCCTCGCGATGACGGAAGAAAGTGGGATTGCCTCGTCGCCTCCGCTCCTCGCAATGACAGGTAGGGAGCTGGCAATGACAGTCCTTTGTATGTTTGGTCATTGGCATTTGGGGGTTTTGAATTTGTTTAGAGTTTGGAATTTCGGATTTAGGATTTCATATTTCATCCTCACCTTCTCTAGGTGTCACCTGCCCTCAGGTGACCCACCATGCGACGGTCACCCGTCCTTCCCAGGAAGGACCCGTAGGCGGGTGACTCGTAGGTAAGATGAGGGGAAGAAAGCCCTACGGAAATTGCGATAGGGGATTTAGTTTACATAAAGTAAACGATTGAGAAACGGTGGCAAGTGACTTATTGTGACGTGCCCACTAACTTGTCTAGTTCAGGTAGCAGTGTATCCCTCTCCGGACTTTGGGCTAGCTTGGCTCGCCATTCAGCAGCCACGCCGGGTAGTGCTGTTTTGAATTGTGGGCTCAAGGTGGAGAGCTTTAAGATGGCGCGGAAAAGGTGTCCGGCATCGTTGCTTGGCACCAACAGCATAGCAGTGTTGAGTTCATCGAGGCTCTTATCAACATCGCCACCAAACAGGCTGGTGGGTCCGAGCAGAGTATGAGCAATCCAGTCGTCGGGCATTTCTTGCGTGTAGATTTCCAAAGAATCTATTAGCGGGCTTACTATGTCGTACACCATGAAATACCGGCACAGGTCAATGAAGTAATTGAGATTGGCCGGGTTGTCTTGTATCGGTGCCGTAAGCTTAAGCACAGCCTCATCATTTTTCCCCTCCTTGGCCAGCAGGAGTCCGTACAGGAAAGAGGTCTCTGCCCAGTCAGGGTCAATGGATGCCGCGTAGTCGAGCTTTGTTCGAGCCTCGTCCAAATCTCCTTTGGCGATTAGTGCCAGCGACCATTTATTCAATATGACAGCATTGCGTGGAAATAACTGCGATGCTTTATCATAGAGAGACAAGGCTGTAGGCCATTTATCAACGGCTCCTTTCTTGGCCCAGTAAGTGTAGGCACCGGCCGGGTAATAGTACCCCAAGGCAATATAAGGTCTTAACTTCCGTGACTTATCGTAGGCGTCAGTAGCTAAGGTCAGAATTTCTTTCTTAAGAGGCTCTTCAGTAACACGCCGGGCCACAGAGTCACTATACGCTCCGAGGCGGTACCAGTAAATAGCTTCTCCAGGCTCTAGCCTGGTTGCTTTGACAAAGGCGTAGATGGCTTGTTCATCACCTTGGGCCTCTAGATTTATACCCTTTTGGAAGTACATATCGGCTAAGAACGGTCTTATAGCTATGCCTGTGCCGACAATTATCAAGGCTACAGCGCAACCCAGAGAGAGATAGAACCTCGTTCTTGTGGCGTAAGATACTGCACCGCTTTCAGGTTGGGATACCTCTTCAAACTCAGCCCTGGCTGGCTCTTTGTTCCAGGTTAATCTATCGATTACGGGTGCCATGGCCAGCATCAACCAGAACACAAGCTCGGGTGGTATTGTAGACGGGTTGAAAAAGATATCGGCCATATATTGAACCATGCCAGCCACCATGGCTATTAAAAGCAGTTTATAAATGTCTGTCGCTGCCCTGCGCAGATAGCGAAAACAAAGGTAGAAAAAGACAGCCAGGATGGATATAAAGCTCATTAGACCCAGCAGCCCCATTGTAGCGGGCAGGTATAGGTAATGGTTGTGAGGACGGTCAATAAGCTCTGACCTGTAAGTGTATTCGCTTTTGAACTCTTCTGGGAAAACGAGTTGGAAGGTGACGATAAATGTCTCCGGGCCGTAGCCGATAAGCCTACGAAAATCATGTAACCTGTCGTTAGAAAACGGGACTTCGGGTGACTCAAGGACTAAGTCAACGGTGCTTCGCCAGTATTGTATCCTCCATCCCAGAGTCTGAAGTCCGATGTCTTCAGAGATTGGAACAGATTTTAAATCTTCGGGTTCAGGGGTCTCAACGCTGGTGTCTGAAAGCAGCAATGGTGCCATGAGCAAGCTGGCTATTATCACCAGGGCAAGCAGAGATGCTGCGCCGAGGCCCAGCATAAGCCTCTTTCGCTTGACTATGCCCAGCAATATTATGAAGATTATGGGGGCTATAATGTACAAAAGGATAGTGATGGAGTATTGTGCCAGCCACAGACACCAGAGCTGCAGGGCCAGCAGAATGACCAAGCAGATTAGTATTATGGTGGTTTCCCATTTTCCTCTGTTGTCCGAAGATTGTTTCCTATTTCCTCCTGTCATTCTGGGTCCTTCTGTCATTCTGAGCGAAGCGAAGAATCTGGAGCGAAGCGACCGAAGAATCTGACTTGTGGCAAGCCCCGCTGAGGGTTTCGAGACCCTTCGCTGTTGCTCAGGGTGACATGTAGACGTTATCTTGTTCCACGAATGTATTATGAGAGCCAGGGTAAACGGAATGACCATAGCCAGGAAGGAACTGAGGAAAAGCGGATTGCCGACTGTGGAGAATACCCTGCCAGTATATTTGACGTGAATCACCTTTAGCATTATGTCGGGGAAGAGACATTGCAGGATGCCTAAGAGGGAGACGATGCCAGAGGAAAGCAGCAGTGTATAAACAGCTCTGAGTAACTGGGTTCTATTGCGGATTTGTTGTGCGACTATTAGAAAGAATAGTATCCAGCATATTAGCGTGAGCAGCCCCGCCTTTCTGAAATAGCTTCCCCAGAAGCTTATGGCCGGGGTTATGGAAGCTGCCGTAGCCAGGATTGTCACCAGACCAAAGACCAGTATAGTGAGGTGCAGTGGAGAGGTGAAGACACCCTGCCATCTTAGCCTCTTGTGACCGGCCGGGCTGAGAATCCAGTCAGCCAACCAGAATGCCAGCATTGACACAACCAGAAAAACAAGCAGTGAGGCTTTACTTATGGCGAATATCTGGTGGCTTTGAGGGTTGAAGAAGAGAGGGATCAGGAAAATAATTGCCAGCCAGATTATCTCCAGCGCCCGTTTGTAGATGCTGACCCCGGTATTTTGGTTTTCCATTTGGCACTGCTATTATAAGACTTTCTTGGGGATGATGTCAGCCGAGTGGAGAAGCCACATTAAAAATTAAAAGCTAAAAATCAAAATGACAGATGAAAATGCAAAGATTCTCTTCTCCACCTGTCATTCTGATTTTCCCCTCCTGTCATTCTGATTTTTTACTCCTGTCATTCTGAGGGAGCGAAGCGACCGAAGAATCTCAGGTGGGGGGTAACACTATGAGATTGCCACGCTTCGCTCGCAATGACAGGTAGGGAGTTCGCAATGACAGTTCTTCGTGGGTTTTGGTCATTGGTATTTGGGGTTTTGAATTTGTTTAGAAATTAGGATTTAGGGCTTCCTTAATAGTGTGGGGAGGTTGTTTCATGCCAACTAGTACTAATTTCCTAGTTTTGGGCGTACCAAATAGCTACTGTTTCATATTGATGCTTTAGCATGAGTGGTATATCATACAACTATACACCTGCCTTTTGGTAGGCAAACGACAATTGAAAGGAGGTAGAACATAATGCGAAAGCTAGTAAAAGCCATACGGAGGGTTTACAGGAGTGGTGAGAAAGGCTTCACCCTCATCGAGTTGCTGGTGGTAATCGGTATCCTGGCAGCTTTGGCTGGCGTGGTCACTCTCGGCGTAACCCAATTTATTGGGTCAGGTCAAGAGGAAGCTTGCCAGACCGACTGGCACAATGTTCAGACTGCCGTGGCGGCTTGCATGGTGGACCGTGTACAAACTACATGTGGACCACCGTGCGACTCCACAGACGGCCTGGTCACCAGCAACTATCTGCTTAGCTCACCGCTTGGAGCGTACTCCATGGGGACCACTGGCCTGGTTACCAACGTGGGAAATACCCCGTGTCCTTGACACACATGTGCTTAGTGTGTAAGTGTCCTTTGTAATCGCGTCATGAGTTGTGGAATAGGGCAGACCTCTTAGGTCTGCCCTATTTTATTTTGTGGATTGTGCTTCGGGTGGTTATCCTGCAATGACAAGGTGAGAACTGTCATTGCGAGGAGCGGTAGCGACGAAGCAATCCCACTCTCTTCTGTCATCGCGAGGGGCGTTAGCCCCGTAGCGGTCTCATTTCTACATCCTGTCATTCTGAGCGCAGCGAAGAATCTCTCATGTCCTACCTGCCACCGAGATTGCCACGCTCCGCTCGCAATGACGGGTAGGGAGCTTTCTAGGTGTCACCTGCCCTCAGGTGACCCACCATGCAATACAAACCACGACGGGTCACCCGTAGGCGGGTGACCCGTAAGGAGCGGGCCTAATGGAAATCACAGATCCTGAAAAATACCAAAATTCGAGTTCTCTAAAGGCAAGATTCTTCCTTCACTTCGTTCAGGACTCGCTGCGCTCCCTCAGAATGACAAAGGATGGCTCCCTCAGAATGACAAAGGGTGGTTTCCTTAGAATGACAGGTAAGATACTAGGAATGATAGAAGGCAGGAGGCAGGAGGTAGGAGGTAGGAGGTTGAGGTCTGGACATTGCTACTTCATTGCCAGGGTAAATTTCCATTCGTTGAATTGCAGCTCACTCATATCTGATATCAGCACTTCGGAGAACTGGCCGGAGTTCCTCAAGTAGCGGACATAGTTCACAATGGTCGTCTCGTCGGGAGCTATGCCAGTTATGGTCAGGCTGTGGATTGCAACGCCTTTGGTCAGGCTGTGGCTATAGCTGATTGAATTTAGCTCGGCAATGCCTGGCAACAGGCTGGTTGCCTTGCTTAAATCGCCATTAACCTTTGCCCGCTGCGCCTCGGCGCTATCCAGCGACGGCTTAAAGTAATCGCGTGTATTCTCGGCTTCATCAACTTTTGCCTGTAGCTGCTTGATTGTTTCCTCAGTTCCCTGCCGGAGTTGAATTTGGGTCTGGGCGCTGTTGACCTTAGCCTGCAAGAGCTGGGTCTGTCTGACTGCCTGCAGCGTTGATATGGCTAGTAGGAGGATCACTGCGATGGCCACGAGGATGAACGCCCAGGAAACGATTTGGATGATGGGGAAAGGTTTGGGCAGATAAGCTTCTGGCGTGACATTTATATTGACCTGCGTCTGATTGATATCAGCACGCATAAGCTTAAGAGCCAGGCCGATGTTCGTTGCATATTCACTGGTGTTCAAACTGTCGGTGTAAGACAGCAATTGAGGCAATGGCTTGACCCGATATTCTATTGTTCCTGCCAGCATCTCACCCAGCTCACCGCTAACAAAGGCGGCTGTGTAGTTAGTGATGGGGTTTTCCTTGTGACTTGAATTATGGAAGGCAACAGTCCTTTCCAGCTCCTCTTTTACCTCGGATATTTTATCAGGTACGGACGCAGCACTGGCTGGGAAGGGCAGGCTGCGGAGCAATTCGGGAATGCCGTCAACCATGACAACGATGTCAAACCCGGTCTGTTGTGCATTTATTATTATGGCATCTCTCTCATCAGCCACTCTGGCGAGGGCTAGAGGCCTAACGTCCATGGCTTCAAGTTGTAGCCCTGCCTGACGCAGTGTGTCTAGCATGGCGTCAACTGTATTGAGTGGCAAGCCGACGATACACAGGGTAGTCTCTATGTCTGACATGGATATTGCCTGCCATGAGGTATAAAGCTCGTTCAGCGGCACAGGCATTACCCTTTCCGCCTCTCGCCGAGCCGCTTCATCTAGCAGGTTCTTTGGCAATTTAGGTATGTTGACCGTGCGGTATATAGAGTGGATGCCGCTGATGCTGACCACAACCTTTTTTTCGTTGATGCCCTGGGCTGACATAAGCTCGGCAATGCGCCGGCTAACCGTAGCAGTATCAGTGACGACACCGTCATGGACTAGACCTGGCTCCAGCGGCAGGCTCACTGCCGTTTCCACGCGTCTTCCTCTGACAGCCATTATTTTTATAGAGGTATCTTCAATGTCTAAAGTGACCATAGCTGGCTATCTCTTTCCCCCTCCCTCTAACTCCCTCCCGCCAGGGGAGGGAGAACATATATTTATTCCCTCTCCCTTGACGGGAGAGGGATAGGGTGAGGGTGACTCGTGGCTGCTACTTACTTCCTTCATAGCAAAGTATGTCTATCTTGATGCTGGCGGTATCTTCCGCCCCCTCCTCTCCGACTATATTGAAGGTCAGCTGCGTAATCTGGGATGTGGGGAGCTTGTTATCCAGTGCCAGCAGGAAATTCTGGAACTTGGGCACCTGTCCCTTAAGGCTAAGCTGAATAATCAATGTCGGACCTATTGCCTCTTTTGGCTGGGAGCTTGATACCTTGGTCTGCGTAATGTATATGTCATTTAGCTCGGCCAGCTCGAGAAGGCTGTCGATGATTTCAGGCGATTGGTTAAGATTGGGGAAAATGGCTTTCGTCGCCTCCGTCTCTGCCGTAGCTTGCGCCAGCTCAGCCTCCAGTTTAGCTTTTGGTGTTTCCTCTACTGCCAGTATCCTATCCAGGTTGGCAAGTGTAGCCTTTAACTCATTTTGTCTTTTTGACTGTTGCTGGTCTACGAACCATATAGGGATGAAGATAATCAGGAAAGCTCCGATAAGCAGGATAAGCTGGCTTACCCGCCCCAGCCTGGGCAGTCTATCAAGTAAGCCTTTTTTCTTTTCCGTCGTTTCAGGTTGAATCATTTCCAAATCTAGTGTAGCACGTTTGCTTTAAAAAAGACATGTACTCGTCCAGTACATTAGTGACACTTGTTATTGCTAAGGGCGAGATTCCTCATTAGCGCTTGGAACAGAGCCTGTTATCTCTGTTCTTCTTTCCGTCATCGCGAGGAGCGTGAGCGACGTGGCGATCTTGCCCCACGCCTGTCATTCTGGGTCCTTCGTTAATGTCATTCTGAAGGAGCCCTTCGCTTCTTTGTCATTCTGAGCGCAGCGAAGAATCTCACACGGCTCAGGATAAACTCCGCGACCGAAGAATCTCCACTCAGGATAAACTCCGCGAAGAATCTCGGTGGGGAGGAAAATGACGTGATGCGATTGCCACGCCTTCGGCTCGCAATGACACTGGGGACATTACCCAATGTTACACATAAAAGTGTCACCCATATATCTGAACGAGTTCAA
>JADHXB010000020.1 GCA_016783155.1 Dehalococcoidia bacterium | reverse complement strand
CCCGAGCAACATAAATTTCTCATCTTATTTTCACACAGTATCGCACTCCACACAAATTGCTCGTGCATTTCACTATACACCCGAACTTGATTTACAGAGAGCAAAAGGCTATATTCTTACTACCAGTAAGGCACAAATGGGAATAGCGCAGAATGACTAGGCTAGATATTGGCAAAATCAGGGGTTTGCAGCAGATCTCGACGCCTGAAGGAATCTTCATAATCTGTGCCATGGACCACAGAGGCTCCCTTAAGACTATGATTGAAAAGGAGCAGCTTGATGATTATGTTGATTACCAGGAGATGGTGGAGCACAAGCTGGAATTATGCGCTGCTTTAGCTCCCCACACCAGTGCCGTTTTGCTAGACCCTAACTTCGGTGCCGCCCAGTGCATCTCCGGAGGAGTACTCCCCGGGCATACTGGGTTGCTGGTCAGCATCGAAGCTACCGGCTACAAAAGTGACCCACGAGGACGAATAACCAATTTACTCAATGGCTGGAGCATAGAAAAAATCAAACGCATGGGTGCCTCGGCAGTCAAGCTACTTGTATATTACCGACCCGATTTGACTGAAATTGCCAATAGCCAATTAAAAACAATACAGACAGTTGCAGAAGCATGCCTGAAGTACGACATTCCTTTCCTTGTTGAACCAAAAACCTATCCAACAAAGGGCGAAGATACCGGAACGCCCGAATTCGCTGCTCGGAAACCAGCTTTAGTGATTGAAACCGCCCGCCAGATTACGTCTTTGCCGATTGACGTACTTAAAGCAGAATTTCCCGCCGAATTGAAGTATGAAACAAATAGAGCAAAACTTCTCCAGTTCTGCCGACAGTTGGACGAGGCTTCTCAGGTGCCCTGGGTTATCTTAAGCGCGGGTGTGGATTATGAAACATTTCGAAAGGAAGTGGAAATCGCTTGCCAGGCAGGTGCTTCTGGATTCCTTGGCGGCCGCGCTATCTGGCAAGAAGCTATACGTTTTACAGACAAGAAGGAACGAGTAAAATTCTTATCAACAACTGCGGCTGACAGACTAAAGGAGCTGGCCGAGATAGCTACAAAATATGCAGTTCCCTGGTATCGCAAGCTTGGCATTGATGCTCATGAGTTAACTGTGGTCCCAGAGAACTGGTATATGAAGTACTGAAAAGGTAAAATGTCTCTCGATATCACACATAATCCATACCGTAGGACAAAAATAGTCTGCACCATCGGGCCGAGTACCAGCTTGGCCTCGATTATAAAAGAGCTACTCCAAGCTGGCATGGATGTAGCCAGAATCAACTTCTCCCACGGCACTCATAAGGAGCACGCGAGCTACATAAAAACGCTTCGACAAGCAGCTAAGCAAGCCGGTATGCCACTAGCTATAATGCAAGACCTGCCCGGACCGAAAGATAGAACCGGGAAGCTTAAGAGAAGCAGCATCGAACTTAAAGAAAACGCCGATTTCATCCTCACCACGAGAGAAATTCTAGGCGACGAACACAGAGTATCCGTAGGCTTGCCCTACCTGCCAAGCATCGTCAAGCCTGGCGACACGATATTCCTTGACGATGGCGCCATAGAGCTAAAAGTGGCAACCACAAGCAAAACTGAAGTTAGCTGCCAGGTAGTAACTGGCGGCAAGCTTGGTGATGATAAGGGTATAAACATCCCAGGCATAACCTGGGACGCCCCCACAATAACCGACGAGGACTGGGATCATCTCCTGTTTGGCCTTAGACATAACGTAGATTTCATAGCTTTATCTTTTATTAGAGAAGCCAACGATGTTATCAAGGTAAGAAAATTCCTACAGAAAAAGAAAAAGACCCCAGTTCTTATCGCAAAGATCGAGAGGCGCGAAGCTCTGGATAACCTGGATGAAATACTGGAAGCCGCTGACGGCGCTATGGTCGCTCGTGGCGACCTTGGTATTGAGCTTCCCATACAAAGGATGCCCATAGTTCAAAAGGAAATCATTCAGAAGTGCAACCGCCTGGGGAAACCGGTTATCGTAGCTACTCAGATGCTAGAGTCAATGGTAAATGCACCACGACCTACCCGAGCTGAGGTCACCGACGTAGCCAACGCCATCTTCGATGGCGCCGATGCTCTAATGCTGTCAGAAGAAACCGCTGTTGGTAGCTACCCGGTAGAAGCTGTGTCTATGATGTCGCAAATTGCTACAGAGGCAGAAACAGCTTTACCGTACGAGGAGATTCTGACCAACAAAGGCAAAGACCTTCAACCTCAAACAGACGATGCCATAAGCTACGCCGCCTGTCATACTGCTTATCAACTGGGTGCAGCAGCAATCATTGCCTTCACTTCATCAGGAAGCACTGCACGACGTGTCGCTAAATATCGCCCAAAGGTGCCAATTTTAGCTATTACACCTAGCCAAGTAACCCAGAGACAATTGTCACTATCCTGGGGAGTACGCGCCTTTCAAATCCCCGAGCCTTCAAAAATAGCCATGTTATTCACCCGAGGCGCTAGAGTAGCTAAACAAACTGGATTAGCCCAGGATGGTGATTTGGTCGTTATCACCGGAGGTGTACCTATAGGTATTTCCGGCAGCACCAATCTACTAAAAGTGGAAAAGGTAAAATGATTGCCACGGTGACTTTGAATCCCAGCCTAGACAAGATAGCTACTGTTGAGGAATTGGTGGTAGATGAAGCCAATCGTTGGACTAGCTTGCGCCGAGACCCCGGTGGCAAAGGAATCAACGTCTCACGGGTCGTCCACGAGCTCGGTGGTGAGACAATCGCTTACGGTTTCATAGGTGGCATTGACGGCGAAACACTAAAACATCTTCTTCAGCAACAGGGAGTTCCCTTTGACTTCACGCCAATCCAGGGAGAAATAAGGAGCAACTTCATCATCACCGATTTGAAAACTCGCCGCCAAACCAGAATTGACGCTCCAGGACCACGCATTTCCAGAGACGAACTCAGAAAGTTAATAGACAAAATAACACGCATCAAACCAAAGCCTGACTTCATGGTTTTCGCAGGCAGTGTTCCCCCAGGAGTACCTACCGACATCTACCGGCAACTAATAGAGAAGGCTAAAAAGAGCGGTATAAAAACCGTGCTTGATTCGGATAATAAATGGTTAAAAGAAGGAATAAATGCTAAACCGAACGTCATTAAACCAAATGTGCATGAAGCCGAAGAGTTGCTCGAAACACATCTAAGAGACCAGGCAGCAATTGTTGAGGCTGTGAAGACTCTAGTCAACCGAAGCATTGATGTTGCAGCAATCTCCCGAGGCAAGGACGGGCTCATAGTCGCCAACGGGGAAAAGATTCTAAAGATAACACCACCTCAAGCAGAGGTTCGTAGCACCATAGGTGCCGGTGACTCAACTATCGCTGGGCTGGTACTAAAACTAAGCCAGGGGCATGGGATTGAGGAAGCCTCTCGTTGGGCAGTAGCGTCAGGAACGGCAGCCGTCTTAACCCCCGGTACCGAGCTTTGCCGCCGGGAGGACGTAGAAAGGCTTCTCCCTCAAGTTAAAGTAGAAAGGCTGTGATATCTAAAGTTTCGTCACATCCTGTTCCATGACCGCCAATAGCAATTTGCTGGCAGGAAGATCTTTATTCAATTAACCTTCCAAATGGATCTTCAACTGTAGCAGGCTAGCCACAGAGTTTTGGTGATTGGTTTGTCGTTTCCTATCAAGGTAGAATGCCTCGATACCTACTTCCCTTGGGGCAACAAAATCAAATTGCCAGTTATCACCAACATGAACTACCTGGCTAGGCTTAACCTCCATCGCCTGACACATCTTCAAGTAGAACTCGGATGTCTTCAGTTGTTTGTAATCTGTGAGCGAGGAAAAAATCCTAGTGAAGTAAGGCTCAATGTCCTGAAGAAGATGATTCAGAAAATCCCGCATTGACCCAGAAGCTACAACAAGCTTATACCTTTCACTTAAAGACGCTAGTACCTCTTTAACTTCTGGATAGTAGCGCACCTTGCTCTCGCACCTCTCCATAACTTGGTCAGGCGTGCCCAAACCAAGCTTGTCAAACCAATATCGAACATCGTACCATTCCAATCGCTGATCGCCCAACTTTTGATATTCCTCTTCGATGACCTTCCTGGCCAACTCGAAATTAACACCGTGCCTCTCAGCGTAGCATTCAGGAATGGCTTCAAACCAGACGGCATAGCTAAAGTCTGGCGTTACCAGAGTACCTTCGGCATCAAAAGAAACTACCTTGATTTCGTTGATGTCAACCATTTGGACTATCTTAATCTTAAATGGAAACGCCTGCTTCCAATTTATAAAATATTAGCATTTCATAGACTAAGAGTCCATTATTGGAAATTTCGTCCAATAAAGTTTAAAATTAAACACAAGCAAATATTATGAATTTGGATTATCGAATTAACACAGATAAATTAGCCGACTATTCCTTTGAGCTAGGTCCAATCAGACCGCCAAGTGAAGCCTATTCATTATTGATAAGGGTAACCAGAAACTGCCCGTGGAACCGATGCCAGTTCTGCCCGGTCTACAAGGGACAAAAGTTCGAACTCAGGCCGGCTGAGGATGTAATCAGAGATATAGAAACAGCCAAAGCCATCGCTGACGAGATAAAAGAGCTCGCTCGGAGAATGGGTGATGGCGGTCGGCTCAGGGATGTGGCTGCAGCAATCTACAATGGATACCAACATAATGCCAGCATACGCAACGTCGCTTTATGGCTGTGGGCAGGTGGTAAATCTGCATTTCTTCAGGACGCCAACACACTTATAATGAGGACACCTGATCTGGTCAGAGTAATTTCTTTCCTGAAACAAAGCTTCCCCGAGCTTAACCGGATAACCTCCTATGCCCGTTCAAAGACTGCCGCCAAGAAGTCGTTAGAAGAATTGAAGGAGCTCAAGGATGCAGGGCTTTCCCGATTGCATATCGGGATGGAAAGCGGCTCTAATCTTGTGCTCAGTTATATGGAAAAAGGAGTCACTGCTGAGGAACATATCGCAGGCGGCAAAAAGGTGAAGGGAGCTGGCATTTCACTATGTGAATATGTGATGCCCGGACTTGGTGGCAGGAAAATGTCATCAGACCACGTTATCGGCACAGCCGCAGTTCTTAATGAGACTGACCCCGATTATATCAGGTTACGCACCCTCTATGTCCGCCAGGACATGCCCTTATGGTCAAAATTGGAAGCCGGTGATTTTGAGCTACAAACAGAAGACGAAGTGGTAGAAGAAATAGGCAAACTCATCGAAAAGCTCGAGGCCACCAGCGAGCTTAAGAGCGACCATATATTGAATCTCCTGCCAGAAGTAGAAGGTAAATTCCCTGAAGCCAAGCCAGCATGTCTGGCTACGATAAACAGATATCTGGCATTACCACCCGAGGAAAGGCTCAATTTCAGACTGGGCAGAAGAACTGGCTATTATGAGAAACTGGACGACCTTTACGACGCTAATAGGCATCAGAAGGTTGACGAAGCCATCAAGCATATTACCTCAGAAACCACGGACAGTGTCGATGAGACGATCTATCGAATAAAGAGTGGCTTCATGTAGAAGTGGATATCTTATGTCAAGCAAAGGTTTCCTTAATCTCAATCGTTTCAAATCAGGCAAGGCAATAAAGCAACAGACAAAACGTAGAGCAGACAACAGTCGAAATAAGCAAATAAAATCCAGAAAGGCTGATAAATGAAAAGACTAACGATCTTTTTGACCTTATCACTGATACTGATTGTTTTGACCGCAGGTTGTGCCAAAGGCGAGATTAAAGAAGAAGATGACGGCACCTCAATCAGAGATACCTTCATACAGGGAGTCTCAGGCGGTGATGCTGAGACGTTGAACTGGATACTGGCTGCTGACGCTAGTTCCTTTGGCTATGCTGGTCACACGTTGGACTCGCTGGCAACTTACGATAACCAGCTCAACATTCAGTTGCGCTGTTTAGCTAAAGACGTGGAGGTGTCGCCAGACGGCCTGGTTTATACCATCCCCATCAGAGATGACCTCAAATGGAGTGATGACTCGCCGGTTACTGCTGAAGATTATGTGTATACCTTGAAAAATCTCATGTTCTCCGACTGGCTTAACTATACTTACAAGAGCAATTGGCAGGAAGAAGTGGATGGTAAGACTGTCTTCGTCACACCAGAGGCACTAAATGCTACGACATTTACCATAACTCGCCAGACGGTTGACCCGGAGTTTGTCTATAATATTTACGACCTGATACCTTACCCCAAATACATAGCCACCAAATACGAGGACGATGTTGAAGCCTTCACCCAGGCGCCAGAATTCAACAACTTAACTTACACGGGTAACCTGGGGCCCTACCGATTTAAAGAATGGGCCAGGAATGACAGGTTTGTAGTAGAACGCAACCCCGAGTACTATCTGGGCAAAGACGTTGGAGCTCCTTATTTTACACAATATATCATCAAGCTTTTCGGGACTTCAGCAACCAGACAAGCGGCTTTGGAGGCTGGGGATATAACCTACACCGGAATTGAGCCAGAACAAGTAAATGAATTCAGGAATTTGCCTAATGTGAAGGTTTATACCGTCCCCACTAGTGGATATTGGCTGCTGGCTTATAATCAGCGGGCTAACGGCTGGGAAGGGCTTAAGGATAAGACAATCAGACAAGCCCTGTCCATGGCGATAAGCAAGCAGATGATTAGCCAGGCGATTCTCCTTGGTTTTGCTGATCCTGCTTTTAGCTTTATCCCGCAAACTTCTCCATGGTACACGGATGAAGGCCTTGTCAAATACGGAATCGAGCCCCTCTACGATAAAAAAAAGGCTGCTGAGATTCTTTACCAGAAAGGCTATGGCGTCAAAAAAGATGACGGGACTATAAAGGTTACAAACAAGGATGGCACTCCTCTCCACTTAGTCTTGGTAGTCAGCACCGGTGACAAACCGTCTGAAGATACGATTTTTTTGGTGCGTAAAGAGCTGGTGGAACTGGGAATAGAAGTCGAGATTAAGCTAAGACCCTGGGAAACTTTACTGAGGCAATATGTTATGAATAAAGTGCCGGGAACAGACCAGGAACCTAGATACAACAACGGCCCCGAAGCGGTTAGCCAAGAGTCTTGGGACATAATATTGATGGGGTTCGGTACTGACTTATTGCAACCATCTGGAAGCGAAGTATTCTTTACTACCGAGGGTGGTCTTAACTATATGGGCTATTCTAACCCCGAGGTCGATGCCTTGTTTAAGCGAGCCAAGTCAAAAGAAGCATTGGACAAAGAGGTAAGGCAACAAATCTATGCCGAGATGTCCCGACTTTTGTCTGAAGATCAGCCTGTAGATTTTCTGGTATTTCGTAGAAATAACCTTGGCTTCCAGAAGAATGTCATGGGAATAGAGCCGGGCATACGTATATTCTACAACTACCACCTTTGGTATTTTGAACCTGCGGAGTAAGGCTTACCTTAAAGGTCGTGAATATTCCTCATTAACGACCAACTCTGGTCTTCACCCATGGGAAAGAGCTGGCTTAGAGGTTACATCACCAAAAGGCTCATTTATGCGGTAATTATCGCCTGGGGCATACTGACCGTCACTTTCATTCTAGTCAGGGTTGGTCCCACCTCACCGGCTGACAGATATCTAGCTAATATAGCTGCAGGTGGACATGACGTAACACAAGCAGTAGCTGCTATAGAAGCCAGGTATGGTGTAGATAAGCCGATATTGGTGCAGTATGCAGATTATATGGGCAATCTGTTTCAGGGTAATTGGGGTTGGTCTTTCAGCACCTCGATGCCGGTGACAGAACTAATCAAGACGCACTGGATTTACTCTTTTCAACTCATCCTGTTAAGCAGCCTGTTTGCTGCTTTTCTTGGCATACTAATCGGTATTTACTCAGCAGTTAAGCAATATACCAAGGCAGATTATACCTTCACCTTTTTCTCTTTTGTCGGTATATCAATTCCCAACTTCTGGCTTGGCATCATGCTTATCCTGATTTTTTCAGTCAAACTGGGATTGTTTAAGACTTACTATGACACCACTTTGCCTTTGTTCTCTATTGATAATCTGAAAGCACTGGTCCTGCCCGTTATAACTTTGGGCACAGGAATGCTAGCTGGCTATGTCAGATATACCAGGTCAGCCATGCTGGATAATTTGAGAAAGGCATTCGTCACCACTGCCCGAGCCAAGGGGCTGCCTGAGCGAACCGTCATCGGCAAGCACGTCTTCAGAAATGCTCTGCTGCCCCTCATCACCATAATAATGTTTGACTTGGGCAGCATTGTTTTCGGTGGAGCCTATCTCACCGAAATCATCTTCGGTATCCCCGGGCTGGGACAGGTATCCTTCAACGCCATCTTTGCCAACGACTATCCTGTAGTAATAGCTGTAACCCTTATCGGGACATTTATTGTGCTTCTAGTAAACTTAATAACTGATATCACATACACTTATCTTGACCCGAGGATAAGATATGACTGAACGGCTACGAGATATAGTTAGAAGAATTAGCCGACCTCCGTCCAATAGCACACGGCTGATTAATTATTACTGGCAAAGGACAAGGAGAAACAAGCTGGCTATCTTCGGTCTGACATTCATAATATTCCTGGTTCTACTGGCTGTTGTCGGCCCTTTTTTCACCTTAGACCCGACATTGGTCGATTTTGAAAATAAAAACCTGCCGCCTGTTGGTTTTACCATCGAGCAATCTGTCTACAACACAGAAACCGACGACTTTATTACCACAAAAGTCTCTGGCACATGGAATCACCCTCTGGGCACAGATAGCAAAGGACGCGATATGCTGGCAATGCTAATTTCTGGAGCCAGAGTATCCATGCTGGTGGGTTTGATTGCCACCGGCATAGCCATAATCCTGGGGACGATTATCGGGGTCCTGTCAGCCTACCTGGGCGGTTGGGTAGACAATGTCTTGATGAGGCTTACTGATATTATGATGACCTTCCCCTTCTTTATATTGCTGGTGCTCATAGTCTTCATTTTTGGCCCTAGCTTGGTTATTATAGTGCTTGCAATCGGGCTGACTGGCTGGACAGGTACTGCCAGGCTGCTCAGAAGCGAAGCCTTATCACTGAGGACACGGGAATTCATTACCGCCGCCAAGGCCATGGGTGCCAGTGACAACAGAGTTATTTTCCGTCACCTCATTCCCAACGTCATCAGCCTGATTATAGTCATAGCTACACTGGCTATCCCGGGGGTGATTTTAGCTGAAGCTGCTCTGAGCTTCATCGGTTTGGGCGACCCGACAGTGCCTAGCTGGGGAATAATTTTGGAAGCCGGCCAAAACAGCCTGCGCACTGCCTGGTGGGTAGCGGTAGAGCCGGGGATTATGATTTTCCTGACAGTTCTTGCTTTCAACTTCTTGGGTGATGGGCTTAGAGATGCCTTCGACCCCAAGAGCAATATATAAACACTACAATGGACAATGTGAGCCTGAAGGTTAGCAATCTAAGGACGCACTTCTTAACCCGCCGCGGCATTGTCAAAGCGGTGGACGGCGTTGACTTTGAACTCAGGCGCGGTGAGTGTCTTT
Organism: Dehalococcoidia bacterium; assembly: GCA_016783155.1. Classification (GTDB taxonomy): domain Bacteria; phylum Chloroflexota; class Dehalococcoidia; order GIF9; family UBA5629; genus 9FT-COMBO-48-23. The sequence goes on along the minus strand of JADHXB010000020.1, from coordinate 11,532 downwards.
GCCTCGTGGGCGAATCCGGCTGCGGTAAGACAGTAACAGCATTATCTATCTTGCGCTTATTTGATAGCCCGCCAGGGAAAATAGTTGGCGGTCAAATAAGCTACGACGGCTTGGACCTGGCTAAATGTTCATTAAGGCAACTGAGGCAGATTAGAGGTAAGGATATCGCTATAGTCTTCCAAGAAGCACAATCCGCCTTGAACCCGGTACTGACTATAGGTGACCAGATAATCGAACAAATAAAGCTCCATCTGCCATTGGATTACAGCATGGCTAGAGACAGGACTATAAGCTTGCTCAGTGAAATGGGCATACCCTCAGCAAAAAGAGTGCTGAGTTACTATCCACACCAGCTATCAGGTGGCATGAAACAGAGGGTATTGATAGCCATGAGCCTATCATGTGACCCCCAGATTCTCATCGCTGACGAACCAACCACCGCCGTAGATGTGACCATAAAGGCTCAAATACTGGACATATTCCATGAGCTTAAGGCCAGCAGACAACTGTCCACAATCTTCATAACCCACGACTTGGCAGTGGTGGCTGAAATAGGAGACCGAGCCGTAATCATGTATGGGGGTAAAGATGTCGAGACAGCACCGGTCTCCGAAATAATCAACAATCCGAAACATCCATACACTTCCGGATTAATCGAATGCCTGCCCGATGTCTCCAAAACTGCAGATAGGCTGGCATCAATTCCTGGAACAACACCCAACCCCATTGAAATGCCCAAAGGCTGTGCCTTTCACCCCAGATGCCCCAAGGCAATGAAAATCTGCAAACAGCAAGAGCCACCAGAAATTATCACTTCCAAAGAACACAAGGTAAGCTGCCATCTATACACATGAAACACATGCTAAATCACAAGCTTTTAAAAATAAGAAACCTCAAAAAGTATTATCCGGTGACTGCCGGACTATTCTCCCGTCATGTCGGAGATATAAAAGCTGTAGACGGAGTGACCTTCGACATAAGTGAAAAGGAAATCATCGGCTTAGTCGGGGAATCAGGATGCGGCAAATCAACCTTGGGCAAAACAATCCCCAGGCTGGAAGAGCCAACCAGCGGAGAAATTCTGTACAAAGGAACCGATGTTGCCAAGCTGGACAAAAAGGGGCTCAGGGAATTAAGAAGGGAAATCCAAATAATATTCCAAGACCCCGATGCCTCTCTCGACCCAAGAATGACCGTCGGTGATTCCATCTGTGAACCACTGATTATCCATAATATTGGCGATGAAAAGAAACGAATGGAAAGGGTGGTAGAGTTAATGGAGCAAGTTGGGCTGGAAGCCACACAGGCTAACCTGTATCCACATGAGTTCAGCGGCGGTCAAAAACAGCGTATCGGCATCGCTCGTGCCCTAGCTATGAACCCCAAGCTCATCATTGCCGATGAACCAGTGAGCGCCCTGGACGTATCCATACAAGCTCAGATTCTAAATCTGATGATGGACATTCAAGAGAGGTTAGGGTTGGCTTACTTGTTTATCGCCCATGACCTATCCGTGATAAAGCACATGGCCCACCGGATAGCCGTAATGTACTTAGGAAAAATCGTTGAGCTAGCCGACAAAAGGGAAACTTTCGATAACCCTCTCCACCCCTACACCGAAGCATTGCTTTCAGCGGCCCCCAGTTTCAAGTCAAAAGACAAAGACAGAATATTATTGCGTGGCGATGTGCCTTCCCCCCTAAACCCACCAGCCGGCTGCCACTTCCACCCCAGATGCCACCGAGTACTGCCAATTTGCAATCAACAAGAGCCAGAGCTAGCTGAAATATCCGAAGGTCATTTCGCCGCCTGCCACCTGTATAAGTCGCTTTAGGCGAGGTTGTCGTTCTGATGGAGCAGGGCAACCAAATAATCTCATGTTTCTTTGAGACTCTTCACTTCAGTCAGAATGACAGACAAATTACGTGTAGCTGCGACACTTCAGGTCGCCCTGGGCAAGACTAAAGTGCCGCACCACGATTTGTAAAAGACAACGCTTGCAAATCTTTAACCATATAGTCGCCATCCAACTCATAGCCACATTCAGAACGGAAATATTCCCTGGCACCAACACCACTAATGACAGCTATCTTGTTAGCTTGAAATTCGTCACGGGCGATCCTCTCAGCTTCTTTGAGCAACTCTCCACCAAGACCTCTATGCTGAGCTGCGCCAGCCCACTGCTCCCCTAGAGGAACTTCGGAGCCAAAGACATGCAGTTCCCTGACCATAGCTAAGTCTCCATTACCAACCGCGGAAGAACCGACCCTCATACGGAGCAGGCCAAACAAGGTCTCTCCTTCGTCTTCAAAGGAAAGAAAGACTTCCTTCCCGCCAGATGCCTCATAATCCCGTCTCTTCAGATTCGGCTCGCCGATTTTCCATCCATCCCTTAAGCGATGCCCGTATTCCCGGCAGCGGATGCAGCTACACCGAACGCCAATCTCCTCCATACGCTTCTTAAGCGCGCTCCTCAAAGCTAAATCTTTACAGCCAGCAACAATAAACTTGCTGGGAATGTCACGCATCACCCGGGGAATCCTGGCATAGCCGGGAACCTGAGTCTTAATGCTTATCATCAAACCTGCCATCTCATCCATTGGATAAGGCCGGTAGCGGTCATCTCTGTACCATGCCTCAAGCTCGGTACCAACAATAACCAGCGTCGGATAAAGCTTGAGTCCATCAGGTCTAAAATCCTCATTATCGAAAAGCTCCCGAGACAACTCCAGGTCATGCTCTGAATTCGAACCAGGCAATCCCGGCATCCAGTGATAATAAACCTTGAAACCATAGTCTTTCAGCAACTTGGTAGCCCTCACTACATCAGCTACACCATGCCCTCGCTTAACCAGCCGATAGATGTCGTCGTCAAGCATCTGCACACCCAGCTCCACTCTAGTAGTGCCGAATTCCAGCATCCTCCTGACCTCATCTTCCCGGCACCAATCGGGTCTGGTTTCAATGCACAATCCCACACACCTATGCTCAGCAAACTCATTCATCTGCTTGGCTGCCTCCAAGCTTAGAGACTCGCTGCCATTCAAGCCATCGTAGCAATCCTTTATAAACTGGTATTGATACTCCTCAGGATAGGCCGAAAAAGTGCCCCCCATAACGATGAGTTCCACCTTATCAGCCGGATGTCCCATGTCCAAAAGAATCCTCAATCTTTCCTCAACCTGTTTTCTGGGGTCATAATTGCACACCTTAGCCCTAAGCACTGCCGGCGATTCCGGGGTATAGCTCTTGGGTGCGTCGGGAAAAGTGGGGCAATAAACGCATTCACCCGGACACCCTATTGGCTTGCCCATGATAGCCACCGGGGTCACTCCGGATATGGTCCTTGAAATTTTTCTCATATTATGCTTTCCTTAAATAAACTACTCCCTGTCACTCTGAGCGATAGCAAAGGGTCTCTAGTTTCTTCACCTCGCTCAGAATGACGGATTGTGCGGTCCGCGATGTGGACGAGCTGGTCACCCCTATGGTTCATTAAGATACGGGTGAAAGCCGGCGCATGAATGGCTTGTCCATTACCAATACGGAAACGTGAATGGCTTTTCCACAAGGTATTTATCTTTTTTACGCGTGTTGCATGACTGACACACCAACTGGAAGTTCGTTGGATCGTTCGTACCACTTAAATTGAGTGGCACCATATGATCCAATTGGATCTCACGTTCATATTGCGGTGTAATCAGACCCGTGAGATCACGAAAGCATAGTTGGCATCTCCCCTTATCGCGGTGAAATACCGCGTTACGTAGCCAATTAGGTAATGAAGGTGGTCTCTTGATAACACCGTCCTTTTCCATTATTGCGGGGTAATCTTCTGCCCGCATCGTGGAGACATGGGTTGATAGAATTCTCTGGAAGTTGATTAGAAAAGATCTATCTGCAAACAACAAATGAAAGGTTGCCTCTGCGATGCTTCCTGCAGCCCGTTCCACTAGTTCATAAGCCTCCGAAAGATGCTTACCAATACGCCCTTGTTGAAGCCAATCGGGAACGGAGATCTCTGCTCCTACAACTAACTGGTGTAATTCATTGCTCACGTCATCACCTCCATGGTCAACTATCCATTCCCAATCAGAATAATTCAGATTCCGTATAAGATCGTGTAGGAGCGTATCCTTTTGTGGTAAGGATATTTTGCGGAGGAATTCAGTAGAACCGGGATCGATAAAATCGATTAGGTACTCTTCTTCAGTGGGGATTTCAATAGCGGAGACGACACGTGCTGCGAAAGAATAAGCGAAGCAGAAGTTCCAGTGTTTTCCTTTATTGCTCATCTTATGCTTCTCCATACAACTTGATACTTCACCGAACACTGTAACCGCGCGAAAGTGACTATCAATGGTATGATAGCATGGATTTTTATCCTCTGATTCTTATTAGATTTCTTGCGTAGGCTCTGACCCTATTACCCATTAGCTAGTGGTTTTTAGATTAGTAATTCCATTATACTCCTTCAATCAAGAGTACTATAAATTGTTTTATTGACCTGTTTGAACGAACTGACGGATTGTGAAGAGTCCTTAATGACAAGTATAATTACCGAACGCATCCCACGTCAGAGTTTACCAGATTATAACTATGTCAACAAACAGGAAAACCTTCGACGAGATAGCCGAAAGCTGGTACCGGCTCAGACATTGGTCTCGCTTCACTAAAGAGCTTGAGGAGATGGCGAGCAGATGGCACAGGGGCAAGCTCCTGAATGTCGGCTGTGCTCATGGACCAGATTTTCTGCCTTTCAAAGATAACTTCGAGCTATGGGGGGTGGACTTCTCTACACAGATGGTCAAACTGGCACGGAAATATGCCACTAAGTTCAAATTCGAAGTCAAACTGTCAGTAGCTGATGCCACTTCCCTACCATATCTCGATAATACCTTCGACTGGGCAATAGCAGTAGCCACTTACCACCACATTCAGGGAGAAAAACAAAGGCAGGAGGCTTTCCAGGAGCTCAGGCGTGTCCTGAAGCCCGGAGGCGAAGCCTTCGTCACCGTATGGAACAGATGGCAACCAGGCTTCTGGCTAAAAGGCAAAGAGGTCAGCGTACCCTGGAAATCGAGGGGCAAAATCCTTTACCGCTATTACTACCTCTTTTCCTATCTGGAGTTCCGCAAACTACTAACCAAAGCTGGCTTCAAAGTCTACAGCATGTTCCCGGAGAAATCTTACCGCTTCCCACTCAAGTTTTTCTCCCGTAATATATGCGCCATAATTAAAAAATAGCAATCTTGAGCACGCAACTTGAAAATTTGAATTTGTTGAGGATAGATGTTGCGCCAAGAGAACGTTACCGGAGCAATGATTTAGGTACTCTGATTTAGGATTTCACCGAGCGGTAGAACGACAGGCAAACTGGTAGTTTAAGCAGCCCTACCGCTTCCTAAACAGACTGAGAAACCTATCCTGGTACTCGTGGAATAAACTCCATCGCCTTAATTCAGCTACCAGCTCAGGTGCCAATGACAGGTTTCGTTTTGTTTTTTCGAAAAGCTCTTCGATGTGGTTCCTGGCATCTCTGGGCACACCAGCCGAATCTACATTCAAGAGCCCACTTCTTTCCAATTCAGCCACATTGCTCTGCACCGAGCTTCTGGTCAACTCGTAAGTAAACTTAAGCAATGATACATCCCACAGCCCTTCAATACCTTTAATGATTGCAGTCAATGGGTCATGCTCGCTATCTATACGCCGATTGATTTTATCCACTATCTCCTCCACAGGCTCAGAGGCAATATTCATCTCCCTCGGCTCATTCCTGTAGGTATAGAAAATGCCGGGCTCGTGAGGGTCCCTTTCCGCCATCATCCCTATAAACCTTCTGGCCTGCGGGCTGAATCCTTCCAGATTAATGAGGTAGGATGGGGTAACAATTTTCGGTCTGGCGGCAACTACCCTTCCCTCCCTGACTACGTTCACCCATTCCGTCAACTCGGTAACCAGATAGTAGTAAACATTTGTGGAGCCAAAAGTAGACAGCCTTTGTGCCGGTGCTCTCAGCACCTCGGTATGTTCGATAGCATATTGAATTCTTTCATCAGCTTCCATAGAAGTCCAGCCTAACAGCTAAAGAAACAGCTTAACTGCCTGAAAATTACGCTCCACATTCAGTTTGCCTTTCACGATACTGCCATACTCGGTGCTGTGCCCGGGTACTAAAAACTCCACATCGAGCTGTGACAATTTATTGATGCTTTTCTTAAGCAACGAGAGGCTACCGCTTGGAAAATCAGTCCTGCCAATGCTGCCATGGAAAACTACGTCGCCAGTTATCAGAATCTTATTTTCCGGCCAGTAAAGGCAAACTGAGCCTGGGGAATGACCCGGGGTATGAAAAATCTCAAGTTCAACTTTGTTCTTAGTGCCTAGACTCAGGTTGCCCTCTTTAAGGTAAAAAAGAGGCGTAAATTGTGGCGCTTTCAATCCTAACATCGAACACAGCTTCTCCCCCAACGTGTTTCGAAATTCGTCTTCCTCCTCGGACAAGGTGATCCAGGCTCCACTATTTTTGACCACCAGCTCATTTGCCTGGCAGTGGTCAGGATGGCTATGAGTATTGATTATCAATCCTATATCCGCAACTCTAAAGCCATTCTCATCCATGGCTTTAGTCAAGTAATCAAAACAAGCCTCACCAAACTCGCTAGTTATATGCCCCGGGTCAACGATGACATGAGGCCGCTCACCCCGTAGCACATTGGCAAACAGGCAGGTGTTGCAATTATTACCCCTCCCCTGCCAGATATAGCAAAAAAAGCCATCAGCAAGTTGTATAGATTGATAATATCTGGATGATCGATAAACCATAGCTTTGAATATACTAGAATTATAAGGTAAAATACCAGCGAAAACCAGTTTATTAGGCCTTACCTTAAACTCACACCGATAAGGAGGACAGATTCTTCGCTGGCTCAGAATTACAGGCAAGAGTGACTAGCAATATTTAAGGTTAAAGGAAGATTTGAATCAAGTGGGAGAAATTAAGAGCGCCCGGGAAATAGCTCAGGAAAAGGCTAGTAAGTTAGGCGAACTATCACCTGAAGAACGGAAAGGACAAAGGCAAGACAGATGCCGCATAATTGGAAAATCACTGGCTGAGAAGTACCTTAGCCAGTATGATATCCGCCTCCTCGAAGCCGAACTCAACAAACACAGCGCCCAAGATAAAGACTTAATGAAACAAGCAGCCATCCACCGACTCATTGAAAGAATTAACCTAAGGTATGGCTCAACGTTAGACAAAATAAGTCAAGGTATTCTAACCTTAGCCAATACTGCAATGGCTACAGAAACCATAGGTAAAATAAAGGAGCTTTTCCAAGAATACGAGGAGGCTGAAAACAGAGCAAGGCAAGAGATAGAAAATGCTGGCATGGAGATACTTCACCAGCTAAGAGTCTCTGGTACTGCCATCAGCCAGATTAATATTCGAGCCAAAGAGGAATGGGAGCAAAGGCTGAATCAATTGACTGATCCCTTTGAAGAGAGATTGAACTACCTCAAACAGGAACTCTCAAACAGTGTATGTGCTTAGACTCGCCTAACGACGGCTATAGCCGATGCCTTTTATCTTAATACGATTGCCAATTGCCTCCACCCTAGCGCCAGAACTACCTAAAATATGCTCTATAAGCCATAAATTGGCCCCAACATGGTCGGTCATTCGGGGTATAACATACTCTGTTACACCCTCAGCCAGAGCGGCATAGATTATCAACTGGTCTGCTAAAAATCTATCAACTGTAGCGCCAGACTTGACGTCCTGAATAAAGTTATTCGCCACATGGCTGCCAATGCGTTCAGCTCGCCTTCCCTTCTTCCCGGCTCTATCCGAACCGAAAAGACAAGCTTCAGTTTCCGTCCAAATGGCCAAGGCAGCACCTTCATGATTAGCCGAAGTATCATAGACCGCCTCTATCCTGGCATTATAACCTTCTTGCCGCAATATTCGGTGACATTCCTTCGCCATTCGGTCACTAACCTCAGCTTGTTCCAAGTGGGAACAAATGGCAATCCCTTTTATCTCCCCGACCTCATCACAGCTAACAAGCTTGATAGGCTTAATCTTTCCTCCCACCAGATCAATGCTAACCTTGATGATGCCGCCACCTCGCTCGGCATAGCCAGGGCGCTTAAGTTCTAAATCAGCCTTTATTCCCATCCGCCGTAAGGTGGGAAAAAGAACGTATTTCATGTGATAAACCGAAGGAGCAAAATCCTGGAAGAGCCCCCCTGATATATTGAAAGTACTCGGCTCACCGGCAAAACAGGCTAAGGGCAATAAGGTCATAGTCAGCATTGTGGTTGAGCCGCCGGTACCTATATCCCATCGGTAGTGACCACCTTTTATCTTCCTGCCTGGCTTATATCTTATCTCCATCGAGCCGACATATGCCCCTTCCACCACACCCTGCGACATATCCCGGCAAGCCAGAACTGATTGACGATGCTGATGCCGTAAACCAGGCTTATCCCTACCCGCCCGGATATTCCACATGTGCAACTCTTCAGCTAGCAAAGTAGCCAAAGTAATACCACAACGCAGCAGTGTCCCACTGCCTGACTCGACTGAACCATCTATCTCTATCATCTGAGTACGAGGTTACCTTTATCAGGGCTTGTAGAGCCTAGCGGATTAGAAGCTAAAAACACCAAGGATTACAGCATGAGGTCAAGAAACTACGCTATACTTGAACCATTATGTGGTTGGCAGATTAAGCCAAGTTCATAGCCTGACGCATAGCAGAATCAACATTCTTGTGTGTGTCTTCGGTGGCTTCCTCGACTAGCATATTTGCCACCTGCAGCAATCTATTCTGCTCTGCACCCCCCAAGTGTTCCAACAATTCCTCCATCCTTCTCGCTAACTGCACCTGATGCTCTAAAGAAATCCCTTTTGTTGACCGTGGCAATGCCAGCAAAGGATGAGCAAAAAGTGTTGGCTTAAGCAAAGTTGTCATGTAGACGAATTTAGCCTGGCGATTTGTCTGAGCCGCCTTCCAGGCTGATTTATCCTGCCCTGAAGGTTGCAACCAACTTAGAGCAAAGGCAAACTGGCAAGCAATGAAGTCATGCTGCACCAAAAATCTGGTAGCTTCGAAAGCTTTAACCGCCACAGATACATAGTAAAGAGCCTGGTCCAGCACAGGCGAATCAAGCCCCTTAATCACAGCTGTATGACGGCAATCATCAGGAATCCTGAAAATATAATACTCCAGCGAACCGTGGATGGCACTATGAGCTGCCTCGTGTCTTATTGCCCCCGGCCTGGCCAATCTGTCAAGCTTAGCCAGCTTTTCCAGGCAGCAGATCACCCGAGGATAACCACGCCAAGCATCGTGAGAACAGATAAATTCCTCATCGCCGCTGGTAGCTATGCCTAACCTAATCTTATCCTCCTTAAGTAGAGCTCGCATGTTTGATTCCCTATCAACCACATGAATTTCAACCTTGTACGGAACTCTAGGCGCAAATCGCCGATAGCAATCGCGGAATATATTTTCAATGTCCCTCTTTATGCCCCCAGGAATCTTGCCACTGGTAATGATACTAAGCTCAACGGTAGCCATATCTGCTGACAACAAAGATAGCAATGTTAGTCAGCAAAGTCAACACCAACGTAATTAGTTGCCCATTAGCCTAATTGCAATTGTTCACAAGGCAAGGTAAGATAAGCCGGGAGACAAAATGGAACATATCTGGGCGCCATGGCGAATAGAATACGTACTTCAAGCTGAAAAGGGCGGCTGCTTTCTCTGCGAGAAACCGAAAGAAGACAACGATGAGCCCAACCTAATCCTTTGGCGGGGTAAAAGCAACTTCATAATTTTGAACTCCTTCCCCTATAACCCAGGCCACCTGATGGTAGTACCTTATCGTCACATAGGCCATCTTGACGGGCTGACTGATGAAGAGGCAAAGGAGCACTTCGACTTGGTTAAGCGGAGTCTCAGATTACTAACCGAGGTAATAAAACCAACCGGTTTCAACATCGGCATGAATCTAGGTAAGGTGGCTGGAGCTGGAGTAGATGACCATGTTCACACCCACATAGTGCCTCGATGGCAGGGTGACACCAACTTCATGCCGGTGATTTCCAACACCAAAGTCCTGCCAGAAGCATTGGCAGCGACTTATAAAAGACTCAAAGAGGGCTTGCGTAGCTTGATCTAGTTAGACTCACTCATCAACCCGGGGATAAGAGTCAAGTATTTTAATGAATTTTGCCTTTCGCTTAAGGTCCGCCACAGCTTCAAAAACATCGCCCATATAACGACGGCTGGGGAAAAGCTCGGCATCACCAAAAAAGGTGATTCCCACATCTTCGCTAAACGCTCTCTTCTCCCCCTGAAAAGCAACCTTGGTCATTACCCCACCCTCACACCAGGGCTAATCGTTAACCAATTCCTCCTGCAAAGCCGCTTCACTGTCAGTAGTCGTCAAGGCGATAATGCGGTCATTAACCTCCAGAATAGTATCGGCTGTGGGCACCTGAGGCTTCTGTCCATTTCGTATTAGCAGCGCCAAAATGGAATCGGAAGGCAGTGACAGCTCTTTGACCGACTTGCCCACTGATTTTGACCCCTCCAGTATTTTAACCTCAACAATCTCTGTCTTCTCCTCCCCCACTGTCAAAAGGTGAATTAGTGGATGCGTGGGTATTTTCTCTTCAATATGCTCCAGAATCAGGTTAGTAACACTGATGGGACAATCAACACCCAGCTTCCTGAAGATTTCTTCGTTTTTAGGGTCATTGACTCGAGCAATAGTCCGCGGTACGCCAAATTTGTGCTTGGCTATCTGGCAGGCTACCAAGTTGTCCTCATCCTCGTCGGTAGCTGCTATAAACACCTCAGCCCTGGATACCCCGGCCTCAGCCAGAGTAGCCACCTCACAGCCATCACCTCTAACACACACACTTCCCAGCTCATCTTCAAAGTTTTCACACTTGGCCGCATCCTTATCCAGCACCAATACCTCATGCCCCTCCTTCAGCAGTGCTTTACACAAGTGATAGCCTATGCTGCCACCACCGATGATGATCATATACATTTCTACAGTTTCACCTCTTTCACGTAGCCAGCAGCTTATCCTTTAGCAATTGAGCAAAAACAGTTGTCGGGCTAATAGCTTCAAGCCCGAGCGCCTCGTAGACATCCTTACGCAACGGGTCGTATATCCGACAAACTACCTTTGGAACATTGAATACATGCTTGGCAATCTGAGTTGCCATAACATTGCGATTGTCACCTTGAGTCACTGCTACAAAGGCGTCAGCTTCCGCAATACCCGCCTTTTTGAGCATCTCCTCATCGGTACCATCGCCAAGTATCGCCGTACCACCAAAACTGGGCGGCAATCGCCTAAAACTATGGGCGTCTATATCTAGAATAGTCACGCTGTGTCCATCTGCATCAAGTAAGCTGGCTAGTTGAGCCCCAACCCGTCCACATCCCATAATAACTATTTTCATAATTTCTGCCTTAAGACATCGGTTCGCGGCACAGTAGG
>JADHXB010000100.1 GCA_016783155.1 Dehalococcoidia bacterium | reverse complement strand
GATTCTGGAAGACACCGCCGCTTAAAGCTACCTGATTTATTCCAGTCCCTTTGGCTATCAACTGGCACATCTGGCATATCATCCGGGCTACAGTGTTGTGGAACCTGGCTGAAATTGTAGCTTTAGACACGCCCTGATACAAATCTCCGACTATAGCCGAAAACAGCTCTTTGAGCTGGATAATGTTTGTGCCATCGCGCTCGATTACAGAATATGGATAGCTGTCATTGCCGCCTTTATCGGAAGCATCATAGGCTGCCATCTCGAGCTCCACGGCTGCCTGACCTTCGTAATCTATCTCGCCCCTGACATCTAGCAAGGCTGATACGGCATCGAAAAGACGCCCCAGGCTCGAATTCAATGGTGAGTTTAGCCCGGCCTGCATTTGCCGCTTGATAAGCTCGATTTCAACAGCATCAACCTGCTTCAGGAAAGCCAGTTTGGGGCTGATGGAGTCCTCTCCCAGTAGCTTGAGAAGGTAGCCTATGGCGGTTCGGTATGGCCTTCTTATAGCGGCGACTCCACCGGGCAGAGGCAAGTACTCAAGATGCCCCATTCTCTGGAAGCCTTTGTAATCAGCGACCAGAAATTCTCCTCCCCAGATGTGCCTATCGCTGCCATAGCCTGTGCCGTCCAAAGCCACGCCGATAACCGGAGCTTTAACCTTGTTGTCCACCATACAGCTAGCAATATGGGCGTGATGGTGCTGGACAGGGACGAGCTTAAGATGACTGAACTGATTGCCCAGCTCCAGCGCATATTTGGTGGAAAGATACTCTGGATGGAGGTCATAGGCAATGATTTCAGGCTCGATACGGAAGAGCTTCTGGTACAGAGCCAGCGTGTTTTGGAAGTGCTCCAGAGTTTCCAGATTCTCCATATCGCCGATATGCTGGCTGACGAAGGCATAATTATCTTTGGTTAGACAGAAGTTATTTTTCTCCTCGGCACCGCAGCCGAGCACCTGCTTAGCTGTGAAAGTCAGGTGAATGGGAAAAGGTGCATAGCTGCGAGCACGCCGGGTAAGCTGGACTTCGCCTCTTTCGATGACAGTCACGCTGTCATCATACCTGGCATATATGTCGCGGTTGTGGACCAGAAAGTAATCGGCGATGCCTGAGAGCCGCCTGATAGCCTCATCGTTATCTTTGGCAATCGGCTCCTCGCTGATATTACCGCTGGTCATTACCAACGGCAGCCCTACCTCTGTGAGCAAGATATGGTGCAGCGGAGTGTACGGGAGCATCACGCCGAGGTATTTTAGATTTGGAGCTACCGCCTGAGATACCGTGGAAGCTGGCTTCCACCACATCAGCACGATTGGGCTCTGCGGTGAGGTAAGCAGTTTCTCTTCCACCTCAGAAATGTAGCAATGCCTTCTGGCTTCCTCCGTGTCAGCGACCATTATGGCTAGTGGCTTGAATGGGCGTCTCTTTCTCTGGCGCAGTAGCTTGACGGCTTTCTCACCGGTGGCATCGCAGGCCAGGAGGAAACCACCCAGACCCTTGATAGCCAGGATTTTTCCGTCTTTAATAAGCCGGCTGGCAGTGGCGATAACGTCTGGGGATTCCACGTGGTTTCCCCTGGCGTCGAGCAGCTCCAGCCTTGGCCCGCATTTGGGGCAGGCGTTGGGCTGGGCGTGGAAACGTCGGTCCAGAGGGTTATTGTATTCTGCCTGGCAATCGGAGCACATCTGAAAGGAGCGCATGGTGGTCTTAGGGCGGTCGTAGGGTATGTCCTCTATTATAGTGAAACGGGGGCCACAGTTGGTGCAGTTGGTGAACGGGTAATGGTAGCGTCTGTCTTCAGGGCTGAAGATTTCCCTGAGGCATGCCGGGCAGGTAGCAATGTCCGGAGACACCAGTTGATACTTGCCTTCTTCGGAGATGCTGTGGCGGATTTCGAAGCTTGTATAGTCTGTCGGGGGATGGTAAGTAACGTTTATGCTTTCTATGTGAGCCAGCGGCGGCGCGTTATTTTGAAGCTCGGATAGGAAATGCTTCAGGTCTTTGCTTTCCCCCTGGACTTCGATTTTGACGTCCTCTGAAGTATTGCACACCCAGCCTTTCAGGTGGTATTTGGTAGCTAGTTGGTAAACGAAAGGTCTGAAGCCGACCCCTTGAACTACACCGCGGGCGCTAATCCGCGCTAATTCTGCGGTTCCAACTTTAGCCATAAACAGATGAATTTTACTTTAACTGAGTGCATTGAGCAAGGAAGGCGAAGCGCTTCAGGCAACGGCGACTGTGCTTGCTTCTCTTGCCGTCAAAGTGCTGTCATAGGTGTTTAGACAACTCATCTCCGTCAAAGTGCTGTCATAGGTGTTTAGAACTCATCTCTCCGTCATTGCGAGTCCCTCCTCCGCTCATTTTAAGCCCTCCCCCCGCTCATTCTGAGCCTGTCGAAGAATGCGCCTTTCAGTATTTCCACCACTCATTCTGAGCTTGTCGAAGAATCCGCGTGGCAATCTCGCCCCACGTCTGTCATTCTGAGCCCCGATGTAATCGGGGCGAAGAATCTCGGTGGTGAGGAAAATGACATGATGAGATTACTTCGTGGTTTACGCCCATCGCAGTGGATGCTAAGGGGGCAGCGGTTCATTTATTAAGAAAAAGGTTCCAGTGCCGAGTGAAAAGGCTTTTGTACTATAAGCGCGGTCAGCAAAAGCCAGAGAAGGCAGATAACAGAACGTCAGAAAGTTAAACTCTGGCTTTTTCTCTACAGGGTTGATTCAAATTTGTTGCGAACGTATAATACGAAACTAAATTAACAACAACTGAAGAAAGAGCATAAATTCAACATGGTGCAACGCCTTCTCGTAACGGAAGACGCAGTGCTGGGGCTTTCCGGCAAATTATAGGGTCCCATCATTAGTTACTATGTCAAATGTGAACATAACTCACGATCAACTCAAGCGTATTTTTGACCGAATGTTTGAAGACATTGGTGGGGAGTCTAATACTGACATCAAAACATATAGAGAACGCGCTCGTACTATCACTCGAGATGTCTTTTTTAGAGAAACCGTGTGGGCAATATGGGTAGCAGGAAAAAGCCGAGTGGCTGCTGAATCCTTCCTCAACCGTGCACTACAAAAAGGTCTTACTTGGGACTTTCAAGAAATTGCAGCATGGAACGAAAGCCAGCAGACACAATTTATGGAGAGCTTACATGGTTGGATAACTTCGCGCGACCGTCCACACCATCGTCCAGTTCCTCGAGGTGCAGTTGGCAGGTGGAACTCACTTTTCTTGATTGCTAGGGAGCTGGCCAAGTATCCAACGGAACAGGCGTTTCGAGATGAATTTTTCGGTGGTAAGACCGAGAGCATTTTGCTCGATAAATCTGATATACAGCGACTCGCCAACAGAAAAATTCCCTATTTGAAAGAAGTGACCGCTCACTTCATAATTCGGAATATGGGGGGTGAAGCTATAAAGGTAGATCGGTGGGTTAAAGAATTCTTGAGCTACTATAGCTTATCCAAAGATAGGCTGGAGCAACTGTTGCACAAAGCCGCGATTCCACTCGGTCTGTTTGACGCTGTTCTGTGGTCTTATTGTGAGATGTTTGTGGGCGAGGTTAAGGCATTTCTCCGGTATTTCAATAACCAAGCTTTTTAGCACTAAGTCACATTAAGCCATAAAGTTCAGAAGCATTGACAAGTTGTTGCGATGGACTTATATTATACTTGGAGCTAGTGAAGGGGTGAGGTAAGATGCAACAGCAACAGCAGCATCAGTGTCCTAACTGTGGTACTCCAGTTCCTTTTGGGGCTAAGTTCTGTGGGCAGTGTGGAATTCAGCTAAATTGGCAACAAATGCCTTCACCTGTCAATCAGCAGTGGCAGCCCTGGGGTGGATCAAGCCAACCAGCGTTCATATACAATACTTCCGGCCAAGGTAGATTATCTGTAATTCCTTACGAGATCAAAGAGTGGAACTGGGGAGCATTTAGCTTTAGTTGGTTATGGGGAGTCTGCAACAGTGTCTGGATATCACTCATTTGTCTAATTCCCTTCGTTAGTTTGATTATGGTCTTTATCCTTGGAGCGAAAGGTAATGAATGGGCATGGCAAAGTAAGAAATGGGACAGTGTTGAGCATTTTCGAAGAACCCAGAGAACTTGGAGAAATTGGGCAATAGCCGTATTAGTACTGAATTTCATCTTCTTGTTGGTATTCGCATTTGTTGAATTATCTGGTCAAACGAGCACAAATACTACACCGCCTCCTGCATACTAGCGTTTATGCTATCCCCTGTGCTTCGTTCAGTTTAGCTCATATCCACGAAGTTGTGTCGAAAGTGACTGGTTACTACGAGATGAAGGGCGGCGATACGTATGTTATGTAAGTCGTCAGCGATCATAGGACACATTACATCGTACTGTGTCCCAGTGGGGCTGGGGTAAGGTTTAGAAGCGGAGGGAATATCTTGGCTGGCTTTCAGCGCATTTCCTTATGGTGATACCAACGTGGTCAACTTCTGAAGTACATCCGATATAGTCTCGGTCGGCAAGGTGCATAGAAATTCTGCATTTCTAGCACGCCAATCTAAACTTTTAACCTGGTCAGATAAGATTGCCCCGGCTACTGGCAACCCCGCAGGAATAATAACCTCGAATGGATAGCCCTTGATTTGGTTGGTAATGGGACAAAGGATAGCCAGTCCTATCTTGCCGTTATAGTTTTCAGGTGAGAGCACTACGGCAGGACGACGTCCTGCTTGTTCGTGACCTGCTCGCGGATTCAAGGTAATCCGCACCACATCCCCGCATTGAGGGACATAAGTCCGGGAATTTACCACGTTTCGTTTCCTACGGCGGGGCCGGTATCAACCTCGTGATGCAAATTCTCTTCGGTAACCTTTGACAGAAGTTGTTTAAGGGTCAGCTTCGGTTTAGCTACAGGTGCTATTATAAGTTTCCCATCTGCCAGCGATATTTCAACAGACGTTTCTCTATGAAGTCCTACCTCATTAGCGAAAGATTTAGGGATACGCA
>JADHXB010000019.1 GCA_016783155.1 Dehalococcoidia bacterium | reverse complement strand
GCCTGGAGCGTTTGTGGGCTATGGCACAACGTCCTGCTATCCAACAACGGAAACCTAAAGCTTACGTGGCTTCGGTAACATGATTTATGACGCAATCACACCATCTTCGGTAACACTTTCATTTGACGCAACACGTACCTTGAATTGCCGATAATGTAGCCGGTTTGCGCTGCCTGTAACCATCTATATTAGTATACTTGTTCTACGAACGAGTGTTGAGTAATAACCGGCGAATACACTATTGAGATAAGGTCTACTTTTACCTTTATTGTTCGTATAATAGAGTTAAGCAAGAATCGCTAGGGAAGGAGAATGGCCAGTATTATGCCGAGCTTCAGAGCCTTTTTCACCAACATGTCGGTGTCCATGCCGTTGTACAGAAAGCTTTATCTTCTATCCCGCAACCTTGCTATCAGGATATTGATGAGACGTAGCTGCTGCGGGCATTATGGCGAGCCCGGGTGCTGATAGATCGAGAAATGACCTCCTGGTTCAGGAGGTATGGGCAGCATTGAAACACTACCAGATGGTGCGTATTGACTTTTAAGAGGTATAGCCTATAATATTGGTTTATAGAAGACTTTGGGAAAGGAGAGCAAAATGGCTAGCAGCGTATACAAGATTATCACACTGGTAGGAACGAGCACCGAGTCCTGGGAGAAAGCGGCCTCATCTGCTGTAGAGTTGGCTTCTAAAAGCCTGCGTGACCTCCGTATCGCAGAGGTAGAAGAGCTGGATATGCAACTCGAAAATGGCAAGATTACCAACTACCGAGCGAGGGTAAGGGTCTCCTTTAAGTACGAAGGTAAAGAGAAATAGTCATAAACCTGTGCGTATGACCTGGCGGTAACACGTTCGAGCAAGACGCCGAAGCGAATCTAGTAATTTTACGTGCTCAAGGCATTAGTCAGAAGTTGAGCTTGGAGCGGGTGAGCAGATTCGAACTGCCGACGTCTTGCTTGGGAAGCAAGCATTCTGACCACTGAATTACACCCGCACCGCTGTTATATTACTTTTGTAATAATGAGATGTCAATAGGTCAGAGATGCACCTTAGAGAGTCGTTATGCTGTTAGCCAGCCAGGGGTCTTTGCCTCGGTGGGGGAGTTATCGTCGGGGATGTAGGGCTTAATATCGAGTACCGGCGTTCCATCTATAGCATCCAGGCCAGTGACCTTGAGGACATTGCCCCGGCGTTCTAGCAGCTTGACGGTAGTTATACCTATTGGATTGGGGCGTGCCGGGCTACGGCTGGCAAAGACGCCGACGAGGGGTAGGGTGTGGTTGCCTTTGGGGTGTACTTTAATTATTGAGCGCTGTGACGGCGGTAGCTTGTGCATCCAGTAGATGACGATGATGTGGGAGAATTCGTCTATTCGGCTTAGAGCTTCCTTTAAGTCCTCCTTGATTATTATCTCAGAGGTAACTTTTTTACAGTCTTCTATTTTCCATTCTTTGATATTATTTTTGACGAAGCCGATTGGTGTTAAATCTATTTCCACTGGCGTATATTCGGACTGGCTAAAGCAGTCTACTTAGTAACTTATATGACTTTGTTTTAGGAGGAACTTGGCTGCGATAGAGGTGCTAGTGTCAGCAGTTTCCTGGCGATGTCAGGATAGTTGGCGATAAAAAGTAGCTCGTCTTCGACAAGCGGTGTTTGCGAGGCGACGTTGGCATATCTCACCAGTTCAAGGATTTTCTCAGCCTCAGCAGCGTCTTTGAACTCTACCTCCATCTGGCCCATTATGTGTCTGAAACCTGATATCCCGCTGTATTGACCGGCGCATATCTGGCTACCGGTCTCTACAAACTCTGGCTCGCCTCGTCCCAGTTCGGCATAGCTGTATAACTCGTAATTTTGCGGGTCCTTCAATACGCCGTCTGCGTGGATACCAGAAGCGTGAGCGAAGGCATTAGCTCCAACGCCGGGTTGGTTTATTGGAATCGGGACGCCGAAAGCGTAGCTAGCAAATTTAGCTATTTTCCAAGCCTTGGACAGGTCGATTGGCCTTCCTAAGTGGTATTTGTCACTGAGACCCTTGGATTTTGTTATTGCCAGAACAGTGGCTACAAGGTCAGCATTGCCAGCTCGTTCTCCGATACCGTTCACAGTGGTATTGATATAAGCGTCTTGCCCGGCATCTATAGCGGCTTTGGCTCCGGCAATGGAATTGGCTACTGCCATTCCCAGGTCACTGTGGCAATGGAGCTCGATAGGCATAGGCACTTCTTTGGCCAACGCATTCACAGTTTCGTAAATAGTGAACGGATTATCGTAGCCAAGAGTATCGCAATATCTCAACCTGTCAGCGCCGTGCAGTTTGGCTTGTGAGGCGAACTTGATTAAGTATTCTAAGTCTGTTCTTGAGGCATCCTCGGCGTTCACACCTATGGATTCGGTACCATGTGAGCGGGCAGCATCTACGGCCTCAACCATCATCTGTGTGATGTCGTCCTTTGCCTTTCTGCCCAGAAACTTGCCTTGAATCATTTGCTCAGAAGTTGAGATCGAGACATTCAGGTGTTTTAACTTCGGGACGCGCATGAAGGCTGTTTCCACGTCGGCTGCTGTGGCTCTTATCCATCCCTCCAAGCGAATAGGTTGCAGCACACCCATTTCAGCCAGTTCAAGGTTTGCCATGAGGTAATTTGTTTCATGTTTGGTGGTAGGGAAACCAAACTCAGACTGGAAAACACCCATCTCGTTTAGGTAAATATTAAGCATTGTTTTTTCGAGTTTGGATAGGCCCAGATTTGCTGTCTGGACGCCGTCGCGGTTGGTTACATCAAGTATATAAATCTTTCCCATCGCATACTCCGGAGAAAATTGTCTGTCGAGTTAGGTGGTTGTTCTATCTAACTAAGTGCAACCTGAGATTTTATCTAACCCGGCAGCAAAGAATATTATATATCATCCGGGGGGGCTGGTCTAGTACAGGGGCTTGACAAAGTGCAAAGAATGTGCTATTGTATCTTTTGTCCCGAGTAATCAAGCTAAGACCGGGGAGGCAGAGGAGCTGGCGCGAGGTAGGCGAAAGCCGAAAAGTGCCGGAATGATGAGGAACCGGAAAGGGCAAGGTTACTCGGGGCTTTTTTATGTCTTACCCTTCTCTTCAATCAGTTCAGGTTTAAGCACACCGATAAAGGGTAGATTTCTATACTCCCCGAGGTAATCCAACCCATAACCGACTACGAATTCATCGGGTATCTCGAAGCCGATGTAGTCGAGCGGGACGTCAATAAGGCGGCGGACTCGCTTATCCAACAAAGTGCAAACACGCAGGCTGGCTGGGTTATGCGATGCCAGGTGGTCAAGAACGTAGTTTAATGTCATCCCGGTGTCTACTATGTCTTCAACCATCAGCACATCAAGCTCGGCTATGCTGGTATCAAGGTCTTTGGTTATCTTTACTGCTGACTCGTTGTTGCTGCCATAATATGATATCGCCATAAAGTCCACGTTAAGTGGCAGGGTGATGTGTTGCATTAGGTCAGACATGAAGCACATGACACCTTTAAGGATGCCGACAAGAACCAATTTCTTCCCCGTGTAATCGTGTGAAACGCGTTTTGCCAGGGCATTAACACGCCGTTGGATTTGCGTATGACTGAAAAGGACCCGGTCCATCCCTTTCGCCTTTGTTCCACCCAGACGTCCGTAACCGTATTTGGCTAGCAGCCTGAGGTAATCGCTCTTGTTGAGAAGCTTAATGTTGACCTCAGGATAGAGATCCCTGAGGCGGCGCAATTTGCGATTCTTTTCTGTAATCAAGCTCTGCTTTAGTGTAGTGAGCTCGATGTAGAGATCCAGCTCTGGTAGATAGAAGTCAGGAGTGAACATCTCTACCACTTTGCCGTTCTGCCGGGCTAGAGGGAAAGAGCGGGGCTCGTAGAGCCACTCTATACGGTAGAAATCAAGCAATTTGGCGAATTCCTGTTCGCTGGGGTGGCCGAAGCTGGACGGTCTTAGTGAAGATGAGGGTAATTCAGGAGTCTCAGTAAGTTTTCGCCTTTTGGTTACTGTTTCCTCATGTTCTGCCTTCAATATCTGGTAAAGCTCGTTCTTTTCTAAAGAAACGGCGATTATGTTAGCCACAGTAGTCAGGAAGTCCGTATCGGCTTGTGAGAATTTCCTCGGTTCGCGCGTGTAGATTCGGATTTCTCCAATAATCTCTCCTCTCTGTGGGATGGGAGCTGCCACTACGGAGCTTATGCCCTCCATTTCGGCGGCTTCTGGATACTGGGTTCGCTCATCTTGGGAAACATCAAAGATGGCTACTAGTTTACCACTTAGTACTTCAGGAAGGCTTTTACTGGCTTTCAATGCCCCCTTTCGGAGATACAGGTCGCTGAGGCCATAGGCAGCTATGATGTCGAAATGTTCCCTTTGTGGATTCAAAAGCATTATGGAGCATCCAACAGCCTTCAATGCTTTGGCTGCACTTTTGGCTGCAGAATTAAGGACATTCTTCAAAGGTAAAGGCGAGTTAGCGGTCTTGGCTATTTGCTTGAAAGCTTGAGAGTAGCTATTCTCGCGGTTATCCACAACTGCTTCCCTTCAGATTATACTTCTGTCATCTACCCGCACTTAGTATAGCCGCAACTAGGGCAGATATGGCAGCCCTCCTGGTAAATCAGGATGTTACCACACTCAGGGCATTGCCCCGCCCAGTTCTTAGCTACCCCAAAGTCCTTGGAGGTATCCGCGTCTTTGGCTTCAGTGTATTTTTCTAGTACACTGGCGATAGCATCAGCGCAGGAAAGAACAGCACGCCCTTCTTCCCAGGCAACAGAGGGGCATCGAATGCCACGCAGATGTTTGGCTACAGAGGCTAGGTCAATGCCTGACCTTAAGGCTAAGGAGATTAGCCGGCTGGTAGCTTCCAGTTGTGCCGAGGCACAACCGCCGGATTTTCCCAGGCTGGAAAAGACTTCACAGATCCCTTTGTCGTCGAAGTTTACGGTGACATATATGTAACCGCAGCCGGTGGTTACTCGCTCGGTAATTCCTTTGGTAACTTTGGGTCGTGGCCTTGGTGTGAGCTTGGCCTCTTGTGGCTCTTCTATGTGAGTAATGTTTAGAACCTGGCTTTCGCGGCTTCGGTCTCGGTAGATGGTTATCCCTTTCAATCCAAGTTTGTAGGCAAGCAAGTATATTTCAGCTATATCTTCTACTGTGGCTTCGTGCGGAAGGTTAACTGTTTTGGAAACGGCGCTATCGGTGAACTTCTGGAAAGCTGCCTGCATTCTCACGTGCCACTCAGGCGTTATGTCATGAGAGGTGACGAAGACATCTTTTACCCAGTCGGGTACATTCTCGACATCTCGCAGCATTTTCCCCTCAGCGAGCTGTTGCATTAGTTCTGGGGAGTAGCAAGCTTCTTTTCTGGCTGTTTCTTCGAAGTAGGGATTGACTTCTATTAGTTGTTGGCCATCCAGTATGTGGCGACTATAACTGAGAGCAAAGAGGGGCTCGATGCCGCTGGAACAGCCGGCAATTATGCTTAATGTGCCGGTGGGGGCAATGGTAGTTCGCGAAGCATTCCTAGGTCTTAAGCCGTTGTTTGTATCGTAAATGCTGTCTTTGAAAGCAGGGAATAGGCCGCGTTCCTCTCCCAGCCTCACTGATTCTCTGGTCGCCTCTTCGGATATAAAGCGCATGATGTTCTCAGCCAATTCTAGTGCTTTATCAGAGTTGTAGGGGATGCGGAGTTTGATCAATATGTCAGCGAATCCCATGACGCCAAGCCCTATCTTTCTAGCGGCTTTAGTCATTTTCTCGATTTGGGGCAGTGGGAAATTATTAACATCTATGACATTATCGAGAAAGTGGACACCCAGCCTGACAGCCTGCCCCAGTTTGTCATAGTCAATTTCAGGTTTGTCATCTTCGTTTTTGACCATTTTGGAGAGGTTGATTGAGGCTAGGTTACAGGACTCAAAGGGCAGCAAAGGCTGCTCGCCGCAGGGATTGGTGCTTTCTATTTTGCCAAGCTTTGGGGTAGGGTTATTTTTGTTTATATTGTCAATGAAAACGATACCTGGGTCACCAGTACGCCAGGCCGTCTCTGTGATTTTTCTGAAGACCTCTCTGGCGTTGAGTTTTTCGACAATCTCTTTGGTATGTGGATTTACTAGATTGTACTCCCTGTCCTTTTCTATAGCATCCATGAACTCGTTGGTTACGGCAACCGATAGGTTGAAGTTAGTTAGCGCTCTTGGGTCTTCTTTAGCTGTGATGAAGTCCAGGATATCGGGATGGTCGACGTTAAGTATAGCCATATTGGCACCGCGGCGCATGCCACCCTGCTTGATTACATCAGTTGCTGTGTCGAAGGCTCGCATAAAAGATAGTGGACCGCTGGCGACACCGCCGGTGGAACCAACCCTGTCCTTCTTGGGTCTTATATGGGAGAAGGAGAAGCCAGTGCCGCCGCCGCTTTTGTGTATCAAAGCTGTGTATTTTACCGCATCAAAAATGGATTCCATGGAATCCTCAATAGGTATAACGAAACAAGCTGAGAGTTGTCCTAATTCTCGTCCAGCGTTCATCAAGGTTGGGGAATTGGGCAGGAATTCCAGGGATGACATAAGCTGATAAAACCTTTCCTCCCAGTCGGCAACGTCTGCCTCGGGGTTGTAGATAAGTTCAGCCGAGGCAATGTGCTTGGCAACACGTCGGAACATCTCATCTGGTGTCTCTATGACCTGTCCCTGGCTATCTTTTTTCAAATACCTCTTTTCCAAGACTGTAAGAGCGTTTTGGGTTAGTTGTATTCCCAGTTTAGTTTTGGTCTCTGTCTTTGGCGCAGGTTTTTCTGATATTTTAATCTTCGGGGCTTCCGCTTTGACTTCGGCCTCTATCTCAGGTGCTGGCGGCTCTGTCATCTTGTTCTTCTCAGCCAGGATTTCTTTAACTGCCACTTCGATCTGGGAGGTAGATGGGGGCTGCTTGTTTTCCTGCCTCGGGATGAAGGTTTCCATTCCTGGTAAGGCTGGTCTTGACTCTAGTCTTCGAATTACTTGACCAGTGAGTTCCTCAAGCAGTTTCCTATCAGTTATACCTATAGACTCAGCAGCTGCGAAAACAGCCCGGGCGATGCTGTTATGGTTGGTGGATCGGGGTTGATTTTTATTCTGCCGAGCAGCCATTTACCTCCGCCTCCGATGACGTTGCCCCAAGACGGTCAGTTCTTCTTGCGATAAGAGTGGCAGTTGGCCAGCTGGTGGCACATTGGATTCAGTGTCTGCCAGAGTATCCACCGCCTGTTTTAAGGCGGCAATGTCAGTGAACTCGCGGTAGACGCTGGCAAAACGGATATAGGCTATGTGGTCTAGTTCTTGCAATCTTTCCATTACCATGTCGCCGATGACGGAGCTAGGAACTTCGCTTTTGCCCAGGCGATAAAGGTCAGCTTCAATGTTGTCCACGAGCTTATCGATGTTACCGGTCGGCAATGGGCGTTTTTCACAGGCTTTGCGAATGCCAGCCAGCAGTTTATCTCGGTTGAATTCCTCGCGCCTGTTGTCTTTTTTGATCACAAAAAGATTTCTGGATTGCATATGTTCGTAGGTAGTAAAGCGTGTTCCACAATGAAGACATTGACGGCGACGCCTAATGCTGTCGCCTATGCCTCTGGAGTCGATTACCTTGGATTCGGCATCACCGCAATAGGGACATTTCATTGCAGACCCCCTACAAAGTGTGGCGTGAAGATATTCTAGCTCAATATATAGATGATGTCAAGTAAGATATAGACATAAGATGAAACAAAAAGTAAAAAAACAGAGCGGCAATTTGGGTTGCCGCTCTGTTGGGGGAGGGTGGGGGTTGGAGGGCTAGTGGGGTGCTTTGGACCGGGGGGAGGGCAAAGGTTGGGAAGCGGCGTAATTAGACGTACGACGAAGGAATGAGGGGACGTCGAGGCTATCTTCTGCTACACCTCGTAGTAAGCGACGCAACTCAGCTTCGGTGGGGACTCCGGCTCCATATTGAGCGGTGAAACCGGTGGCAATAATGGTGATCTGTATCTCTTCATCCATTTGCGGATTAAAGACGACGCCGAAGATGATGTTCGCATCCGGGTCGACCGCTTGGGCAATGATCTCCGCAGCCTCATTGCATTCGAATAGCGTGAGACTGCTGCCGCCGGTAACATTGAATAGTACTCCCTTGGAGCCATTTATGGAAACATCGAGTAACGGGCTGGCAAGGGCAGCTCTGGCAGCCTCAACAGCTCGGCTTTGGCCGCTGCCTCTGCCTACTGACATCCAGGCAGGGCCGGCGTTCTTCATTATTGACCTGATGTCGGCGAAATCGAGGTTGATTAATCCTGGCACGGTTACCACTTCGGCAATAGCTTGAACTGCCAGTCGGAGCACATCATCAGCGAGTCTGAAGGCATTGTCTACAGTGGTCTTTGCGTCACAAAGCTCAAGAAGGCGATCATTGGGAATAATAACCAGGGTATCTACTTTGTCGCACAGCTGTAGTATGCCTTCCTCGGCTACTTGGCTTCGTCGAGTGCCTTCAAAACTGAATGGCTTGGTTACGATGCCAATAGTTAGGGCGCCACTTTGTCGAGACACGTCGGCAACAACCGGGACGCCGCCGGTGCCAGTGCCACCGCCCATTCCGGCAGTGACAAAAATCATGTCAGCACCGGAAATTATCTCATTGATTGCTTGCCGGCTTTCTTCGGCTGCTCCAGCACCAACGGTGTGGTCGCCACCGGCGCCTAGCCCACGTGTCAGCTTCTCGCCCAGCTGGACACGCACAGGGGATTCAGACAATGCCAAAGCCTGGGCATCGGTGTTCATGGTGATGAATTCCACGCCTTTGATGCCTTCACGGACCATACGGGTGATAGCGTTGGAGCCACCGCCGCCAATGCCTATAGCTCTGATTCGAGCTGGTGCGTTGGAAAATGTTGACTTTGCCATCTTTCTTAATTAGACTCCTTTCTTTCTATTTGCCATTTATGTGTTTTTAGACACCGAAGAATTTCTTCAGTAATGTCATGAAACCATCAAGGGCACCATTCCTCTTTTTTGCTTCCCATGCTTTTCTACCATGATTCCTCGTTCCCCAGAGGAGGAGCCCGACTCCGGTGGAATGGGCCGGGTCATGGAGGATGTCAGTGATTCCATACACACCCATAGGCTCACCAATTCTTGTTTGGATGCGGATTGTTTGCTTGGCTAAAGACTCAAGGCCAGCTAAGTTGGAACAACCTCCAGTGAGTACCAGGCCAGCTGGGGCTAGTGAGGCATAGTTAGAGTCAGGCATTTCGAGGAGAATTAGCCTCAGCAGTTCTTCCATGCGGACTTTGACGATATCGCATAGCTCACGGTAGGAAACACTGTGCCCGTCTTCCACAGTCAATGTGGACTCCTGATTCTTACTTAGTACCTCAGGATAGACGTTACCATATTTCTTCTTCATAGCCTCGGCGATTTCAAAGGGTAAGCCCAGGCCTATTGAAAGATCACTGGTCACCTGATATCCAGCTACCGGAATAACTGATGTATGGTAGATACTTCCGTCTCTGAATACAGCGATGTCAGTGGTGCCACCGCCAATATCAGCCAAGATGACACCTACCTCTCTTTCTTCTGGCGTCAGTACTGCTTCACCGCTGGCTAGCGGCTCCAAAATGAGGTCCTGGATTTCGACTCCGATGCTCCGAATACATTTGACCAAATTCTGGACTGAGGATACAGCAGCTGTGATGATGTGGGTTTCCACATCTAGCCTGAAGCCATGCATGCCTACTGGATTCTTAATTCTTTCTTGATTGTCTAAGGCATAGCTGCGAGGTATGGCGTGGAGTATCTTTCTGTCATCCGGGATATTAACCTGCTGGGCGGAAGACAGAACTCGCTTAAGGTCGTCGGGTCGAACCAAGCGATCATTGCGCGGTATAGCCACTACCCCATGACTGTTGTGTGAGCTTATGTGTCTACCTGTGACACCTACATAGGCAGATTCTATTTTTAGCCCGCTTGCCTGCTCAGCTCGTTTTACCGATTCGACGACTGATTCTCTAGCTTCATCTACGTTGACTACCATGCCTTTATGCATGCCATGCGATGGCACAAGGCCGACCCCTAAGACCTGTATGTTGCCTCCGGAATCGAGAGTGCCAGTAATGGTGCATATTTTGGTTGTGCCAACATCAATAGCTGAAATAATCTTCATCTTAGTGTTTACCTCCTTTAGTTTTATTTAGGTAATTTACCTCCCAGGTTAAGTTTTGTAATTATAGAAGGCGCTCGGCTACTCTAAGCTTGGCGCTACGACTGCGAGAATTAAGTTTAATTTCGGTCAAAGATGGTGTGATAGCCTTCTTTGATACTATTTTCAGGCTGGGTATATGCCCACATTGACAGATTGGAGTGTCCGATGGGCAAATACATCCTTTGCTTTCTCGAATCATGAATTGTTTGACTATTCGGTCTTCTAGCGAGTGATAGCTGATAACTACCAGCCTGCCTCGGTGGTCGAGGCAATTGACAGTTTGCTTCAGGGCTATGGCTAGATTTTCCAATTCGCGATTAGCAGCGATGCGCAATGCCATAAAAGTTCTGGTTGCTGGGTGGATCTTGCCGTGACGGCTACCGATGGCTTTTTCTACGACGCTGGCTAGTTGGAGGGTGCTGCTTATCGGGCGGTTCTTTATGATATACCGTGCTATCCGCTTGCTGTAACGCTCCTCACCATATGTTTTGATGATTTGACTCAATTTATCCTCGTGGAGATTATTAACAATATCAGCTGCAGTTAACTCCTGGATTGGACTAAAACGCATATCTAGTGGGCCATCGTGCTGGAAGCTGAAACCGCGTTCAGAAACCTCAAGCTGTGTAGAGGAGAGGCCGAGGTCAAAAAGAATTCCATGCACAGGCAAGAAGTTGTTTTCTCTGCAGATGGTCTCAAGATTAGCGAAGTTGTCATTTATTATTATAGTTGAGCCAGTATAGTCGGCTAGTCTGGTCTTAGCCATGTTGATAGCTTCGGGGTCGGCATCTATGCCCAGAAGTTGCCCATCAGGCAGAATCTTTTCCAAAATGGCTGAAGCATGTCCCCCTGAACCTAAAGTGCAGTCAACATAGCGTTTCCCATGTTGAGCTTGTAATGCTTCTACGGCTTTGCTGAGCAGCACTGGTTTATGAATAGGTATAGTCATGGTTAGACTCATCGCTGTTCCTCGAGGCTTTCTATGATTTGCCATAGTTGCTCTTCAGCCGTTGTCTTTTCGGAATTCCAGAAAGTCGGATTCCATATTTCGATACAATTGTTAGCCCCGACTACGATGGCAGTATCACCTATTTCAGCGCGATTGCGTAAAATAGATGGCAGCGCTATCCTTCCCTGACCATCGAGCGAAAGACTGAAGGCTGTACCGAACATAGCCCGGTTCATCGTCCTGAATTTACTCGATGGCACAGCCTGAGCTGACAAAGTGTCTGCCACCTTGTGCCATTCAGCCACTGGATAGATGACGATGCACTTCTCTAGCCCTTTAGTCAAGACTAATTCACCCCCCAGTCCTTGCCTGAACTTAGGGGGCAGGGGCAATCTACCTTTAATGTCGACCTTGTATTCGTATTCGCCTAGGAACATATCTGCTCCCAACTAGTGTTTAGACCAGTACAGCTTCACCTTCTAGCTGCTTTTCCAGGACTCTTATTTCATTCCAGTCTAATCTAGTCAGTTCTTCAATGTATTCCTGTGTCTGCGGGTCACTGGCCAGCGAGTAGGTGATCAGGCCATTACCATCTTGTTGCTCCTGGAGTATACCTTTTTCGATTAGAGACCTGATTGCTTCTCTCAAGTTAATCTTTGCGGTGTCCAGGGCGCTAGCAATTGTGTAGAGGCTTAGCCTGGCTCGGGGATGCCGTGCCCAAAAACGGATCAATTGGAGTTCAAGGTTATTGCGGCTGTTCTCCTTTAGAAAGTGGAACAACCTGCTATTGGCTACCCGATATTGAATGCAATCAATTACCATGATAACTTCTCCTTTTACCACTTTTTACCACTATTTACCATTATGAGCATATTTTACCCACTTTGTCAATACCTTTCCCACCAAATTCCCCACTATTTCATGATTTTTTCTGGTTCTTAGATTTTAACTGCATTAACTTTCTCAACAAATAGTGGTTTTATTTTAGATATCCCCAATATCTTGTGTTACCGTGGTTGATTATGCTTACTTTGGGGTAGTGCTAAAGTACGGGTCTATTTTGCGGTTTTGAGCTTTAGCTTTGGTATGGTAAAATAGGCAGATGTTAGCTGGCATCCTTGTTATTAGTGATAAAGGGTGGCGTGGTGAGCGATTTGATGAGAGTGGGCAGGTTGCGAAGGAAATTATAAGCCGGCTGGGCATTGAGGTGGCAAAATATGAGGTTGTGCCTGATGAGGCAGAGATTGTTTCAACGAGACTTAGGGAATGGTCTGATGCGCTTGGGCTTGACCTTATCTTAACCAGTGGTGGAACGGGATTATCTCCGAGAGATGTCACGCCGGAGGCCACGCTAGCAGTGATTGATAAGATTATTCCTGGTTTGACTGAGGCTATGAGGATAGATACGATGAAGAGAAAGCCTGAGGCGATACTTAGTCGAGCTGTCGCAGGCAGCCGTGGCAAGTGTTTAATTGTTAATCTTCCGGGCAGCCCTAAGGCAGTGAAGGAATGTCTTGAGGTCATCCTATCTGTTTTGCCTCACGCACTAGATATTCTTGGCGGCAAAACATCTGAATGCGGTCATGGTGAGGCTAGTTGAATGCGTATTGATATATTGACTTTGTTCCCACAGATGTTTGATGGTTTGCTTAGCTGTAGCATTGTGGGGAGGGCTATGGAACACGGACTAGTTGATGTTAAGCTTCATGATATTCGTACTTATACCCATGACAAGCATAATATTGTGGATGACTATCCCTACGGTGGTGGGGCTGGGATGGTGCTTAAGACAGAGCCTATTTTTGAAGCTGTGGAGAGTGTAAGTGGGGAGCTCGGCTTGCCGTCGGTACCGACTGTTCTGCTCAGCCCGCAAGGTCGACTTTTTAATCAGGAGCTTGCCCGGGAGCTGGCTAGTTGCCAGAATCTCGTTCTTATCTGTGGTCATTATGAGGGTGTTGATGAGAGGGTGGCCGAGCATTTGGTTAGTGATGAGATTAGCATTGGTGATTATTTACTCAGCGGCGGTGAAGTGGCAGCAATGGTAGTGGTGGACTGTGTGATTAGATTGTTGCCTGGAGTGCTTGGCTCTGAGGCATCTTTAGCGGAGGAGTCGCATATTGGAGGTCTATTGGAGTATCCGCAATATACTCGGCCGGCAGTATATCGTGGCTGGACAGTACCTGAAATCTTGCTTTCTGGAGACCACGGCGAGATTGCTCGATGGCGACGCCAGCAGAGTCTACTGCGGACCGCGAAGCGACGTCCGGATCTCATGGAAAAAGCAGTGCTTTCCCCGGAAGATAAGAGACTGCTTAGCGAAGCCTTTGAAATTAAGTCATAGAAGGGATGTAGCTAGAAATGAATGTCAATTCTATCAGCCAAATCAAGGTAAATCCTAAAATACCTCAAATTAGCCCCGGCGATACAGTAAAGGTTAGTTTTAAGGTTAAAGAAGCTGGCAGAGAGCGTGTTCAGACACTGCTTGGATTGGTAGTTCGGGTTCGGAGGGGAGCTAGTGGTGGTAACTTTACAGTTAGGCGTGTTACTTATGGGATTGGTGTGGAGCACACTTTTCCCTTTGCCTCTCCGTTTTTGGAGAAGGTTGAGGTGGTGCGGCATGGCACAGTTCGCCGTGCCAAACTTTATTATATACGTCGGCTCAGTGCCAAAGAGGCCCGTCTCAAAGAGAGACGGGAGAAGGTGGTGGAAAAAGCTAGTGTTGTAGAGGCTGTGGCTGAAGAGGGTGAAGCTGAAGAGGTTGTGGGTGAAGAGAGTGCGGCTGAAGAGGGTACGGCTGAAGAGAGTGCAGTTGAAGAGGCTGTGGCTGAAGAAGCTGAAGAAGCTGAATGAAATATGCGGAAGTTGCGGTCAATTCGCCTATCGCTCAACGCCGTAGCTTTTGTTATTCAATACCCCCTGAGTTAGAGATTGATATCGGACAAGCCATCCGGGTGCCTTTCGGCTCTAAGATTCTTCAAGGCATTGTTGTCAAGGTAAGTGATTATCCCTCATTTGAGGTCACTAAGGAAATCAGTGGTCTTATCACATCTTTTCCTTTATTGTCTTCGGCTCACATTGAGGTTGTCTTCTGGTTGAGTAAGTATTACCTTTCACCTCTCTTTGATGCTGTGGCCTTAATGTTGCCTCCCGGGTTTGAGCGACGGTTAGCCACCTTTTTGCAACTCCTGTCAGACCATGTTGATTTATCGCAGCTTAGCCCTGAACAGGTAGAGGTTATAAGTCTTCTTGAAAACAGGGATAGGGTTGACATAAGAGAATTGAAGCGGAAGTTTGGGAAAAAGAAAACCGAGTTGGTTACGCAGCAGCTTTTACGGCGGCATCTGGTAGTGCAGAGTCAACAGCTGGAAGAAACTAAAGTAAAGCCAAAGCTGGTTACTCAATTGGAGTTAAAGATTGGCCCAGGTGAGGCTGAGGCGGAAGTTATTCGGCTGAGGAAAGCTAAAGCTGATAAGCAAGCGGCAGTTCTCGAGTTTCTGATTAAGCGGCCTCAACCTATCCCTTTGACTGAACTAAGGAAGTCTATTCCTTGCCAGAAGGTGGTTATTGAGTCTTTGAAAAATCGTGGCTTAATTTCTGTGGTGGAGGTTGAGGTCAGGCGCGATCCTTTAGCTCATCTTAGGATTGTTCCGACGTTGCCGCCGAAGCTTACTCCATCTCAGGAGGCAGCCTGGCAGAAAGTTAGAAGTTTTATAATTCAGCGGAATCTGCACAGGTCACCGTCAGTTTTTCTGCTTCATGGTGTTACAGGCAGCGGCAAAACTGAGATTTACCTTCGAGCTTTGGCGGATTTTGTAGCTCAGGGCAAACGAGGCATTTGTCTTGTTCCGGAAATTGCGCTCACCCCACAGACAATTGAGCGCTTTGCCTCTCGTTTCCCCGGTCGTGTCGCTGTGATTCACAGCGGGTTGTCTTTAGGCGAGCAATTTGATGAGTGGTATCGAATAAAGGAAGGTGGATGTGATGTAGTCATCGGTCCGAGGAGTGCTCTTTTTGCACCTCAGCCTGACCTCGGATTAATTGTTATCGATGAAGAGCATGAGTGGACGTACAAGCAGTCCGATAAGTCACCACGGTACCATGCTAGGGATGCGGCTATAAAATTGGCTGAACTTACTGGTGCCGTAGTTATTTTGGGGAGCGCGACACCTGACGTGGAGACTTTTTACAGGGCGCAACAGGGCGAGTATCAGCTTATTGAGCTCAAAGAGCGCATTACGCCATATGGTCCATCACCTTTGCCTGAGGTTGAGGTTGTGGATTTAAAGGAGGAACTTAAGGCTGGGAACCGGAGTCTTTTTAGTCGTTCTCTGGTTGGAGCCATGACTGAGGCGCTAGCTCGCAATGAGCAGGCAATCTTGTTTCTCAATCGGCGTGGCACGGCCACCTTTGTTCAATGTCGGGACTGCGGCTTTGTTTTCCGCTGCTCGCATTGCACAGCATCTCTTACCTATCACTCAGCGACGAAGAAGTTAGTTTGCCATCACTGTCGTTATTCCATTGCCCCGCCTGCGGAATGTCCTCAGTGTCTTAGCCATCGCCTTAGATTTTTGGGCATTGGTACTCAAAGGGTAGAGGAAGAGGTCAGGCATTTTTTCCCACAAGCTCGCGTTCTTCGTTGGGATAGAGACGTAACTTCTGGTCGGCGAGCCCATGAAGAGCTATTGGCTAAGTTTCGAGCCCATGAGGCTGACGTACTTATAGGGACTCAAATGATAGCCAAGGGATTGGACTTGCCTCAGATAACATTGACTGGGGTGATAAGCGCTGACACGGGTTTGAATTTGCCTGACTTTAGGGCTGGGGAACGTACTTTCCAACTCTTGTGTCAGGTAGCTGGCAGAGCGGGGCGAGGTTTCATGCCAGGAAGGGCCATTATACAGACTTATAGTCCAGAGCATTATGCAATAAGGGCAGCGTCAAAGCACGATTATCTAACATTTTATGCTCAGGAGATAGATTATCGTCGTAAGTTTGTTTATCCTCCTTTCAGCCAATTGGCCAGCCTCGCTTTTAGCCATACTAATGAGAGCACTTGTCTCAGAGAGGCGGAGAGAATGAGCCGCTTGCTTGCTGCCGAGAAAGATAGGAGAGGCATGCCTGGCTTGCGGTTGATTGGCCCTGTGCCAGCTTTCGTCCCTCGAGTTAGAGGGCGTTATCGATGGCAGCTGGTTCTTTGTGGGACTGGCTTGAATGATTTCTTGACGGACATAGCATTTCCTCGTGGTTGGATTGTGGACATGGACCCGGTAGGTGTGGTTTAATGGTTGCAAAATGGCAGTTCGTGTTATTCGTGTTTTGCCAGACCCTGTGCTTAGACAAAAAGCTAAAAAGGTAACCAAAATTGATAAGTCTGTCCAGCAGCTTATCGATGACATGATAGAGGCTATGAGGGCAGCTCCCGGGGTTGGCTTAGCTGCACCCCAGGTCGGCGTGTCTCTCAGAATAGCTGTGATTGAGATGCCGGGTAGTGAAGTTATGGTTTTGATTAATCCGGAGATAGTCAAGAGGCAGGGCGAGCGCCTGGTGCCAGAAGGCTGCTTGAGCGTCCCCGGGTATCAAGGGGAAATTAAGCGTTCGGTTTGGGTTAAGGTCAAAGCTCAGGATAGACAGGGGCGGAACATCCGTCTTAAGGGGGAGGGGCTACTGGCTCAAGCTTTAGAGCATGAGATAGACCATATTAACGGGGTATTGTATGTTGACCACGTGGAGGGGTCGGACAAGTTGTGTAAGCTAGTATCTGAGTCAGGTCATGAACGGCTTTAGTTTCTGCCTTCGTTAGTCTATCCCTGCCATTCCATCTCGACAACAAATCTTCCAGTTAATCCTTCCAATTCCACATTATAGAAGCCAGGCGTTTTTTTGGTTATGCCAAAGGTTACCTTCTGGCTTTCACCTGGATTTAGAGTAATCTCTTCGGTAGTTTCGATGGCGCCCTTTAATTTAAGTGCAATGCTGTAAGTGCCGGCGGACTCTCCACTGTTGGTTACTATGGCACTGATGTTAACTGTTTCCCCCTGTTTGGCACGTTCTGGTGCTATGACCAGATTTCTCACGGAAAAATTCGCTGGAACCAGTGGTATAACTATAAAGGTACCACTCAAGCCATCCACTTCTGCGTAGTATTCACCTCCATCCTTAATTACCGTGATAGTAGTGGTTTGGCTTGCTCCGGGCGACAACATTAGATCAGTTATGTTTTCGACCATGCCATTGATTCGCAATACCACGCTGTATGTGCCTGCTTCCGAGCCATTGTTGGATATTATGGCGTTGATGGTTACTGGCGCCCCTGCTTTTACTTGGTTTGGTGTTATGGTCAAGTTGCTCACCGAGAAGATAGGCCTTCTGGCATATTGTGGGTATGGTTCAGTCATTGGTCCTGGTGCTGGGAATGGTCCGGGGGGAGGGAATGAGCCCGGTGGTTGGAACTGTTCTGGCATTTGAAATCCTCCTGGAGTCTGAGTTGGCGCGCCTGGATATCCAAATTGTGGGCCAGTTGAGCCGGGGCCTTTGATGGCTACTCCAGGTTGTTTCTTGCGGGAAGGCACGGCGACAATCACTATGACAAGTATGAACAATACGATGATTACGCCGGCAATGACCCACCATACCCATGTGTCGAAAATGTCAAAGAAGGACGCTTGCCCGGTTACAGTAAAGAAATCGGTTGCGTCACCCAGTTCTACAAAGTTGTCACCGGGTGTATCGGCAGTGATCATGGAACTTACGTTTTGGCTCTGCCCTGCATCCAGAGTTAACTGTTGGCTATCTT
Source organism: Dehalococcoidia bacterium (assembly GCA_016783155.1). Classification (GTDB taxonomy): domain Bacteria; phylum Chloroflexota; class Dehalococcoidia; order GIF9; family UBA5629; genus 9FT-COMBO-48-23. Next base: position 3,533 of record JADHXB010000019.1, on the reverse strand, counting down.
TGACTTCATCGTTCAGCTTCAACTCCACGAGGTAAGTTCCCCCTGTGTCTTTGGTGTTTGTTACATTAGCGCTTATGGTAACGGGGTCCCCCACTGCGACAGACTCAGGGCTGATGCTTAGGTTTGTCACCTTGAAATCATCCTGGGCACTAACTGAAGCGGTAGCAGCCAAGACAAAAAGTAGTATCAGGGCTACTGGCAGCAGCCAGGTCAGTTTTCTCATGCTTGCCTCCTATAGTCCTTCATGGTTCAGGTGCCTAATACTCTACGCTAAAACGGGCTATAAATCAATAGGCTGAATAAGAGGACGGTCGGTTTTCTACAGGCTATTTGTCACATTTTATCCATAGCCTGTTGCCATCACTTATGAACTCGATAGTCCCGTGAGTTGAAGTCAGGTAGACTCTGTCACTTCTCAGTTGCTCGGTCAGTCTGTCCACTACTTCAGTGTGGGGGAGGCCGAATCTATTGCTGGCGCCCACTGAAATGGCTGCTACTTCAGGATTGACTACAGCGAGAAACTGTGGGGAGGTAGAAGTCTGGCTGCCGTGATGGGGAACTTTCAACACTGTGCTATTCAAATTGGCCCGTTGGGCAATAAGGTACCACTCAGCCTCCCGGCCAATGTCAGCAGTGAATAAAAAGCTTACCTTATTCCAGCTTAAGCGTAATACCATACCGTTGTTGTCAATGTCATCAGAAGTATCCTGGAGCAGAGGGGATGGAGGGTGAAGCACCTCTAGTTTTATCCCATCGCCAAGTTCCATTTCTTGCCCGGCGTGGGCTATTTCGTGCTTGATTTCGTTGTCGCTAACCAATTTGAGCCATTGCTGATAAGTGGCTGAGCTGTAGGCTATCCCCGGCTCGATTATCTGTTGCACTTTGTGCCTCTGGAGCACTTCTATAAGGCCGGCGACATGGTCGGCTTGTGGTTGAGTTAAAATTACTAAGTCAATAGTCCTGTCCCAGAAAGGTAATTTCCTGCCTAGCTCCAGCCCTATTGCTTGAGGACTTGGGCCCCCATCTATGAGGATGTTTTGGCGGTTTGGCGTTTGGATGAGGATAGCATCTCCTTGTCCTACATTGAGTATGCTTACATGTAGCTTGTCATCAGGCATATTCAGAAAGGCAGCCCAAACCAGGATAGTGGCAATTAGAAGTGGGGACATGACCCATTTCTTGGGCAGTTTGGCGGCTTGTTCTGCTGTTTTGCTAACTGAATAGCTGATTTTAGAAGCTGCCTGGGAAAGGAAATCGACTAGTTGGTTTCGGTAGTTTATAGCTGTTATAACTGCGGCCAGTAAGGCATAGTAGAGCCATATTTGCCAGAGGTGCGCACTGCCTAGTTCAGCAGATGCGAACGGCAAGGCATCGAAGACTTGTACGACGAGAGTGAGGTAGCTGAGGAAAAGCCAGGCTATCCAGCCTAGAACCTGGGCTAAGAATGGTGCCAAAAGTCCTATCCCAGCGACTAGGGCTGAAGTGATGATTATGCCTGGCAAAGCCAGCAGAGCGAAGAAAGTAGCTGGCAGACCAACGAAGGAGACAACATCAAAATAGTAGGCGATTACTGGCCAGGTAGCTAAGATGGCAGCTAAAGTAACTGCAAAGCAATCAGCGACAAAATTACACAAAGATGCTGCAGTTCCTTCTTTGCCTATGGTGACAGCAATACCTTTTCTGGCCCAGGCTTGGAAATAGGGCGACAGGAGAATGAGTCCTGCCATAGCTAGGAAGCTCAGCTGGAAGCTTGCATCCCATAGAGCTTGAGGCTCGATTCCCACCATTACCGCTGCGGCAAAGGCAAGTGCCGTTGAGGCGCTACGTTGCCTGCCGAGATATGCGGCTAGCAAGAACATACTTCCCATGACGGCGCCGCGGACTACTGGCGGATGCATACCCGTAACCAAAGCATATAGCCAAATAGCCAGAAAAGCTATCCAGATGTAGATGGAGTGTCGTCTGCCGAAAAGCCAGATTGCGGCACTTAGCAATATGCCTATGATAATGCTGAGATGAAGGCCGGATATGGCTAGCAGGTGGGCAGTCCCAGTTCTTGAGAAAGTTTCCTGCAGAGAATAGGGAATATTGCTTCTTAAGCCGAGTAAGATACCTTGAGCTAGTGAGGCTTGTGGTTCGGGTAAGGCGAGGGACAGACTCTGGGAAAGACGATTTCTCAGTGAGTAAATCCAAGCCAGAGGCTTAAATCCTTTGCCTGTATCGAGAGTTTCTATTGCAGGATAATTTATAATCGAATAAATTCCCTGCCGTGCTAGGTAGCCTCTGTAGTCGAAGTCGTCAAATTGCGGTGGCGTTTCCAGGTTGCCGGTTACTTTAAGTATATCCCCGTAGTGATATTCTTGATATCTGGGCACGCGTATTAGAGCTTTTCCTGATATTTCCCTTTTTGTGTCATCTATTTGTATTTCACAGGCTGTGAGTTGAAGGATAGAAGTTGTGTTTCTAGTCTCAGGTTCAGTGCATACCATTCCCTCAATTTTGGCCGTTCCTTTGTCGTTGTAGAATTGAATGTGCTGCTCATTGATTACGGGCAGGCTTGATTGGAAGTGAATGCAACCGCCAAGTAAAGCAAAAAGGCAGAATCCCGCTATAAGCAGGTGCTTCTTATACTGCGATAGGAAAGGGATGAGACACAGGGGAAGAAGCCCTATAAAGATAATACCCCAGGGCAGGGCGATTTTTGAGCCCAAATAAATGCCTGTCACCCAGGCGGCGCTGAGGTAAATAAGCGTCACGTAGTTTCAATCCTCTAGAGTTACTAAATCTCTTATTGTGCCCAGGGTGGTGCTACCTATTCCGCTGACATTGAGTAAGTCCTCGATTCTATGGAAAGAGCCATATTGGTTACGGTAATTGACAATAGCTTGTGCTCTATCCGGCCCGATTCCGGGCAAGGCATCCAGCAGCCAGGCTTCAGCCCGGTTTAGGTTTATTCTTTGTGGTTGAGAGACTTCGCCGGTCTTGGGCACATAAATCTTGATTTTGCCCATGTCCGCATCTGGTGTGAGACCGGCAGCCTGAATAAGAGTCTCTATAGAGTCATCTTCTCTCAACGGATAGAAACCCGGGTTAACTACAGTGCCGCCGATGTAAATCTCGTCTTCGCACTGAATTGACACAGTCTGGGACAGAGAAATTTCGACAGGCTTATGTCTACTTTGCTTAACTGCCAGCACAATGCCGCCACTGATGAGGCTTACCAGCAAAAAGGCGATAATTAGTAACCAGTATTTGTTCAGATGACTTGACATAATAAACTCCTTGTCCTTACCTTATTGTTATAATAATGGTAAAATTTTAGCACATATGGGGAACTCGAAGACGATAAGTGTCAACCGCAAGGCTTATCATGATTACCATATTCTGGAAAGCCTGGAAGCTGGCATTGTCCTAACCGGCACTGAAATAAAGTCCATTCGGGCAGGCAGGGTGAACATCCGTGATGCCTATGCCAAGCCTGATGGTGGTGAGCTGTGGCTGTTTAATGCCCATATCGCCGCCTATCAGGCTGC
>JADHXB010000018.1 GCA_016783155.1 Dehalococcoidia bacterium | reverse complement strand
CCGCGTTATATTTTCGTGCGGCTTTTTTATGGGGAATTATACCAAATAATAATTGGTTACAACGAAACAACGATAAAAAACTGCCTTTTAGTATAATAATTTGAACCGAGGAGTAAGTAATGTGAACCTTCCCCGGGTCAGCAGCTTTACCGCTTTGTATATTGAGGAGCTTTGCGGGCGCGCTTTAGTCCGTATTTCTTGCGCTCTTTGACGCGAGAATCGCGAGTTAGCAGCCCTTCCTGGCGCAGGAGAGATCTGAACTGCTCATTAGCTTTAACCAAGGCTCGAGCAATGCCGTGGCGAATAGCCCAAGCCTGCCCGCTGATACCACCACCGGTCACCTTGACTTCAACATTGAACTTCCCCACGGTATCGGTGGCCACGAATGGTTGTTCAATGGTGCGGCGATGCTCGAGGCGAGGGAAAAGCTCCTGGTAGGACTTTCCGTTGACAATAATCTCTCCCTTGCCTCCGGAGAACAGCTTCACCTGCGCTATGGCGCATTTGCGCTTGCCTGTAGCACGGTCATATGTAGTAGTCACAAGATTCAACTCCCTTTTACAGTTGTTTTCATGCCGGCAACCTGTGCCTGATGAGGATGGCTATCATCGCCATAAACCTTTAGCTTTTTAAACATAGCTCTACCCAACCGATTATGCGGCAGCATACCTTTAACTGCGTGCTCAATCACCCTGGTCGGGTGAGCAGCCAGCATCTTCTCGAAAGTCTCAGCTTTTATGCCGCCAGGGTAGCCTGAATGATGATAGTAGGTTTTCTGCTTGGCTTTCTTCCCGGTAACTCTAACCTTGGCTGCGTTGAGCACAATGACATAGTCGCCAGTATCAAGATACTGAACATATGTCGGCTTATGCTTACCCATGAGCAAGTTTGCTATCTGGGTGGCGAGCCTGCCTAAGGTCTTCCCGGAAGCATCAATAACATGCCACTGACGTTCGACATCTTTAGCTTTAGTTGAATAGGTCTTCATATTGCCAGCTCCAGATTGCCGGGATAATTAACTTTGGTAAGACAAAGACCATAACCCGGAGCGGTTGGCCCAGCCAGGCCCAGTCTCTTTGCCTCCATAATCTGCTGAACTTCCTCAAGTCCTACTTTACCCAATCCTATCCTTATTAGCAAGCCCACTGTATTACGAACCTGGTGAGGCAGAAAAGAATTGGCCGTCATATGATAAGTAACCATTTCATCCTCTTTTGTCACCTTCGCCCCATAAACAGTTCGCGTCGTGCTTCTTAGCTTGCCTAAAGCGGCGGCAAAGGAGGCAAAGTCGTGTTCACCTTCAAGAAATTCACACGTCTTATTCATAACCTTAATATTCAACTTCTTGGGCACAAAATAAGCAAATCCCTCGAACAGAGGCGATCGGGTCGAACTATTTAAAATGCAATAATCATATTCCCGGCTCACAGCATCACGCCTAACATTAAAATCCATATTCACCTTACAAGCACCTTTAACCGCAATGTCCCTCGGAAGATAGTAGTTTAAAGCCCTAACAAAAGTCTGTGGAGACAAGGCAGACTTAGTCCGAAAGCTAACTACCTGGCCCCTGGCATGTACGCCAGTGTCAGTCCGACTGGCAGCAATCACACGGCTGCTTTCGCCGGTAAGCTCCTGTATGGCCCGCTCCAATTCAGCCTGAATTGTAGGCAGATTAGCCTGCCATTGGAAGCCATAATAATTTCTGCCGTCATACTCCACAACCAGAACTATCTTGTTAAAACTGTTAAAGAGCTTCACCAGTACGGTTTCTTTTTATTCTACCATCTCAACCTGGGCTAGCCGCGCTCCATCACCGACCCGTCGTCCCAACTTTACTATCCGCGTATAACCTCCAGGACGCTCCATATATCTGGGCGCAAGCTCGCTAAATATCTTATCAACGAGCTTCTTATCAGTAACAAAAGACAGAGCCCGACGCCGAGAAGCCAGACTGCCTTCCTTCCCCAGAGTAATCATCTTCTCGGCAAGACCACGAATCTCCTTTGCCTTAGCCTCGGTAGTGACAATTTTATCGTATTTAATCAAATCAGTCACCAAGTTGCGGTACAAAGCCCAACGGTGCGCTGTAGGCCTGCTAAGTCTTCGTCCGGCTACACGATGTCTCAATCTGTAACCTTCCCTTCAATGTCTTCAGCGCTTTCGCCTTTGTCTTCAGCGCTTTCGCCTTTTTCAGAAGCCGAAGCTCCTGATGCCCTCTTCTTTTTCTCCTTAGCCTCGGGAATGAAAGGCAGGTCAAGCCGTTTAAGAGCTGCCTCGACTTCGTCCCTAGATTTGGCTCCGAAGCCGGCCAAGCCACATAGACCGTCTAGACCTCTTTCCAGAATCTGACCCAAAGTGGTGACACCACCTCTTCTTAAGCTGTTGTAGGTATGTGTGGATAAACTCAACTGGTCTAGAGGCATCAGGTATTGCTCTGGTGGAATCAACCGTTGCCACACCACCTCAGCTCCCTCCTGCGTAATGGCTCTGGCCAGTTCACGGAAGCAACCAAACTGCTCTATCAGGATAGCTGCGCTCTGAGTAACTGCCTCTATTGGGGATATGGAGCCATCAGTCCAAACTTCCAGGATAAGTTTCTCCTGGTTACTCCCCTCTCTAAGGCTGCTAGGCTCAATCAAGAAATTGACCTTGCGAACCGGGGTGAAAATAGCATCTATGGGAATCGTCCCAATAGGTAGGCTATCACTAGAGCTGGCTGGTACATAGCCTCTACCTATCTCTACGTTAAGCTCAACACTGAGTTTAGCCTTTGGAGAGTCAAGGGTAGCCAGATAAAGCTCGGGATTAACTATTTCGAAATCAGACGATGGCTTAATGTCACCGGCACAGACTTGCCCTTCTCCCTCGGCCTCCAGTCTCAACCTCCCAGAGCGCTGGGCAAGATGACGCAGGCGTATTCCCTTGACGTTAAGCAGAAAATCTATTGTATCCTCTTTAACGTGGGGGACTGTCGAGAATTCATGTTGGATACTCTCAATCACGACCCAATTTATCGCAGCACCGGGCAAAGAGCTAAGAAGCACCCTGCGCATGGCGTTACCTAACGTAACTCCGAAACCCTTCTCCACAGGTTCAGCAACAAAACGGCCATAGGTTTCGGTGCCTTCAATACATTCTACTTTTGGCAATGCTAATCCAGCCAAGAAGCCTCCTTAACGGGAATAGTACTCGACAATAGCTTTTTCATCGAACTTAACTTCAATATCCTCAGCAGTTGGTAGGTTAACGATTCGACCGGCCAGTTTTTCTTTATCCAGAGCCAGCCAGCCAGGAACGTTTCTGCCCTCAATCTCTTGAACGAGCAATTTGTAATATTCACTTTTGGTACTAGTTTCTCGCCAGGCAATAGCATCACCGGGCTTCACCAGACAGGAAGGGATATCCGTCTTACGGCCGTTTAAGAGGAAGTGACCATGACATACCAGCTGTCTGGCTTGAGAGCGGGAGCTGGCAAAGCCTAAACGGTAAACCGCGTTGTCTAACCGCCTCTCTAGCAAAATTAAGAGGTTCTCGCCAGTTATGCCGGGAAGCCTTTCCGCCTCAGCAAAGAATTTGCGGAATTGTCGTTCCAAAAGTCCATAACTATAACGAGCCTTCTGCTTCTCCTGCAGCTGAAGCCCGCGGTCAGACTTCTTTGCGCGCCGCTTTCTGATACCAGTATAACCAGGTGGAACATCCCTGCGCTCTACAGCACATTTAGAGGTAGAGCACCTGTCCCCCTTAAGCATTAATTTGTCGCCAACGCGACGACATAAACGACAATTTGCCTTTGTGTACCGTCCCATTTTTACACTCGCCTTCTCTTACGAGGCCGGCAACCATTATGCGGAATAGGAGTCACATCCTTAATCCCAGTAACCAAAATCCCCGAAGCCTGTATGGATCGAATCGCTGCCTCGCGACCGCTACCGGGGCCTCGGACATATACCTCGACCTGACGCAAGCCATGTTCCTTAGCTTTCTGAGCAGCGCCCTGTGCCGCCAATTGAGCCGCATAGGGCGTACCTTTTCGAGACCCTTTGAACCCAGCTGTGCCAGGGCTTCCCCAGGCGATAACATTGCCTTTCTGGTCAGTAAGAGTAATGATTGTATTATTAAAGGTAGATTGGATATAAACCTTACCTTCAGCAATATGCTTGCGCTCTCGCCTTCTTACTCCGGTTTTCCTTTTCTTAGGCATATGCTTCCATCACTCCTTTATTTCTTAGTTGCTCCACGCCTTTGCCCACGGCCAGCCACTGTCTTACGAAGACCACGCTTGGTCCGAGCATTGGTTCGTGTCCGCTGTCCTCGAACCGGCAATCCGCGACGATGCCTGAGACCTCGATAACTGCCGATTTCAATAAGCCGCTTAACATTAAGATTGACTTCCTTCCGAAGTCCGCCTTCTACTTTATATTCTTTATCGATAATCTCGCGAATACGGCTGACCTCCTGCTCGCTAAGGTCCTTCACCCTAGTATCAGGGTTTATACCACTGGAAGACAAAATCCGACGGCTTGCAGCAGGGCCGATACCATAGATATACTGTAACGAAATCTCAACCCTTTTATCTTTCGGAATGTCCACACCAGCGATACGTGCCATATCTTATCACTCCTACTTTATCCTTGGCGCTGTTTATGCTTGGGGTTCTGACAAATAACCCGAACCACACCACGGCGCCTGATTATCTTGCATTTATCGCAACGACGCTTGACAGAAGACCGTACTTTCATAATTCAACTACTTTAAATCGCAAAAAACTTTATAATAATAAACTTTGTCGGCATTTATGTCAAATCGTAAATTGCCCATGGCTACTTAAACCGATAAGTGATTCTCCCCCGCTTTAAATCGTAAGGCGAAAGCTCTACCAGCACTTTGTCTGCTGGCAAAATCCTAATATAATGTCTCCTCATCTTACCCGAAATATGAGCTAAAACCTCATGCCCGTTAGCCAATTCCACGCGAAATGTAGCATTAGGTAAAGATTCAATAACTTTGCCTTCAACCTCTATTGCTTCTTTCTTAGGCATACTACACTTCTATTATAGTAGAGTCAGTACCTGCGCTTCACCCTCGCTAATAGCGATAGTATGCTCAAAATGAGCTGAAAGGCTACCATCTGCAGTTAGCACTGTCCATCTGTTCTCAGCAACCCGTGTCCGCCAGTCTCCAGTAGTCACCATCGGCTCCACTGCCAAAGTCATGCCTTTCCGCAAAAGAGAGCCTTCGCCAGGCGAGCCAAAGTTTGGCACTAAAGGGTCTTCATGCAAGTCTCTACCTACTCCGTGCCCGGAATACTCTCGAATCACAGAAAGTCTCTTTGTTTCAACGTAGTTCTGAATAGCCGATGAAACATCTCCTAAATGGGCACCATTACGTGCTGCCCTTATTCCAACCATCAGAGCGGCTTCGGTAACCGCTAAGAGTTCCTGAGCTTTAGGGCTAATTCCACCTACCCCCACTGTTATCGCCCCATCACCATGGAAGCCATCAACGATCGCCCCAAAGTCCAAAGCGACCACATCACCATCGTTCAATCGCCGCTCCCCAGGAATACCATGGACAATCTCATCATTCACCGAAACGCATAAATGCGCCGGAAAGCCTCGATAACCTTTGAACGAAGCCTTAGCTCCATATTTCTTCAGTTCACTTGCAGCCACCGAGTCCAGCTGACTGGTCTTAATCCCTGGCTTTATTTCTTCCCTCAACCTTTGTAAAACAGCCGCTACGATTTTTCCGGCTTGTCTCATAATAGCCACTTCCTGTGGTGACTTTATCACAGTCATTTGGTTTTCACCAGCTTAGGCCCAAGAGCATCAATTATGTTATCAGATACCTCCTCCATGCCAAGATTACCATCCACTGCGAAGAGTTTCCCCTCTGCCTGATAGTAATCCAAAACAGGAGTAGTCTGCGCAAAATAGACTTTCAATCGTTCTCTTACCGTCTCCTCAGTATCGTCAGAGCGCTGATATAACTCACCATCACATTTATCACATATGTTTCGAGCCTTTGGTGGTGAAGCCACCTCGTGGTAAGGTGCCTGGCACTTGCGGCATATCCAGCGCCCGCTAAGACGTTTTAAAAGCTCCTTCTCAGTCACCTCAATGTATATTGCTTTATCAATAGCCTCCCCACGACTGGTCACCATTCTGTCAAGCGCCCTAGCTTGCTCAGTAGTCCGAGGAAAGCCATCGAAAACACACCCTGATCTACAATCAGGCTCATTGAGCCGCTCCGAGATTAGCTGAATTGTTACTTCATCAGGGACCAGAGCACCCTTATCCATATAAGCCTTTACCGATTTCCCTAGCCTGGTTCCTTTATCCACCGCCTGTCTGAAAAGGTCGCCCGAAGCTACATGAGCTAATCCCAATTTTCGTGAAGCTATAGCTGCCTGAGTCCCTTTACCTGCCCCTGGAGCACCGAGAAAAACTAAAAACATTCGTGTATCTCCCTACTTCAGGAAACCCTCATAGCGGCGCATTGTCAACTGTGCCTCTATTTGTTTCATAGTATCTAAAGCCACACCCACAACGATAAGTAAACCGGCGCTGGATAGGGTCAGCACAGCAACATTTGTCACTTCTCGAACCAAAAACGGCATCACCGCCACGGAAGCCAAAAAGAGAGCCCCACCCCAAGTTATACGGTTAATGACTCTGTTGAGATAATCTACGGTGGGTTTCCCAGGGCGGACACCGGGGATAAAGCCCCCCTGACGCTGTAAAGTCTGCGCCAAGTTCATCTGCTCGAATATCACCATAGTATAGAAAAAGGCAAAAGCTACTACCATCAAGAAATAAAGCACCCAGTAAAGCAAACCCACAGGCAGAGCTGCATCAGGACTGAACCCCGTCATAATCGTGTTGGCAAAATTGGGGGGCTGCCCCGGGGGGCTGGCAAAATAACTGGCTATTGTTCCCGGGAAAATCATCAGCGCCATGGCAAAGATAAGAGGTATCATCCCGGCGGTATTCACCCGAAGCGGAATATATGTTGAACCTGTTTGGCGATACATACGGGCACCGCGGAAGGCAGTCCGTGCATACTGCACCGGAATGCGGCGATGACCTTCCGTAAATATGACTATAAGCACCACCATGGCCAGGCCGATAATGAGAAAGCCGATCAGGCCGACAATGTTCTCCCTGGCAATAACGCCACGACCTATCATCTCCGGCAAACTAGCCACAATGCCACCAAAGATTATTATTGATATACCATTTCCGATGCCTCGCTCAGTGATAAGCTCACCAATCCAGACAAGAAATACGGTCCCTGCTGTCAGGGACAGTATAATAGCTAAGGTAGGCAATGCTGCAGCTTCACCAACCGCGCCTTGGCTGCGCATCAGCGCCAGCTGAGCATAACCCTGAAGAGCTGCCAAAGGTACAGTCAACCAGTGGGTAAACTGATTAATCCTCCGCCTGCCAGCTTCCCCTTCTTGAGATAAAGCTCGAAGTCGCGGAATAACTGGAACTAGTAATTGCATAACTATGGAAGCGGTTATATAGGGATAAACTCCCATAGCCGCTATGCTGAAGTTCCTCATAGCCCCACCACTAAACAGGTCAAGCATGCCCAGAAGTTGGTTTCGCTCAAACACTTCGTTTAACGAAGCAAGGTCTACTCCGGGCAGGGGAACATGAGCTACGAAGCGAAAAATTACCAGCATGCCTACAGTGAAAAGAAGACGCCGTCTCAGGTCTGGGAGAGAAAAGGCATCAAACAATGCTTGAATAAGACGTGGCCTTCCGCTCACCTGCTGCATTCTTAAATTCCCTCCGCTTTTCCACCAGCGGCAACGATTTTCTTTTCAGCAGTTGCAGAGAACTTGTTAGCTTTTACCACGAGCGGACGATCGATGTCACCATTGCCAAGTATTTTAACGGGATTCTTAAAAGACTTAATCAGCCCAACTTCAAGTAACTCTTTTAGAGTGATCTCAGTATTAGGAGAAAACACTTTCAGATCGCCTACATTAACGATGCTGTACTCAGCTTTAAAAATATTAACGAAACCGCGTTTCCGAGGCAAACGCTTAATTAAGGGTAGCTGCCCTCCCTCAAAACCGACGCGAACTCCACCCCCAGAACGAGATTTCTGCCCTTTACAGCCTCGTCCTGAATAACTGCCATGCCCGCTGCCATCGCCACGACCCACGCGTTTTCTCTTATGCTTGGCACCTGCTGGGGGTCTTAAGTTATACTGCTGCATCGGTGATCACTTCCACTTTAACTAAATGATTGACTTTAGCTATCATACCTCTAACCGGAGGAGAATCTTCATGCTCCACCGTTTCATGAAGGCGATGAAAGCCCAAAGCTTTCAAGGTTCGTCTTTGCTCCTTGGCATAGCCAATATCGCTCTTTATCCACTTTATACGCAGCTTAGCCAATCGACTCAGCCTCCTCCCTAATCTCAAGCTCGGCTTTGCGCCTTGCTACAGCCTCCTCAGGCTTCTTAAGGCTGGCTAAAGCCAAAACAGTCGCTCTGACTACATTAACAGGATTAGAGCTACCTATAGACTTGCTAAGGACATCCTTTATACCTGCAGCTTCAAGCACTGAGCGAACACTGCTACCAGCGATAACTCCAGTTCCAGGCGGCGCCGGTTTAAGCAGCACCTTCGCCGCTCCTGACTTAGCCAGAACCTCGTATGGTATAGTAGTCCCTGACATAGTTACCTTGTAAAGCTCCTTCCGTGCAATGACACCGGCCTTACGAATTGCTTCCGGTACCTCCTTGGCCTTACCTAAGCCAACCCCCACGTGTCCGTTGCCATCACCAACAACTACTAGAGCCCTAAAACGAAGACGCTTACCACCTTTGACAACCTTAGTTACCCGGTTAAGTGACACCAGCTTCTCGCTAAGGTCAAGCTCACTGGCATCAACTCTGGTTCTCTCTTCAATTAATCTCTTAATAGCTTTTAGTCTCTTAATAGCTTTCATCTTAAACCTCAAAAGTCTAGGCCAGCTTTCCTGGCAGCTTCCGCTAAAGCTTTAACTCGTCCATGATACTTATAGCCGCCTCTGTCAAAAGCTATCTTTTTAATCCCTTTATTTAAGGCACGCTGAGTCACAAGGGAACCAACCAGCTCAGCGATTTCCGTTTTTCTCTTTCCTGTGATTTTGTCCCTTATCTCTGCGTCCAAACTGCTCGCCGAAACCAGAGTATGCCCCGCAGAATCATCTACAACCTGAGCATAAATGTGGGTCAAGCTGCGAAAAACGCAAAGCCTTGGTCTCATCGCTGTACCCCTTAGCCCAGCTCTAATCCGAACATGACGTCGCTTTCGCGCTAACCTTGTATCTGTTCTGACCGCCAATTTTTATCCTTTCAGTGTTGCCTTGCCCGCTTTGCCAGGCTTGAGACGGAGCTTCTCGCCGGCATACTTGACACCCTTGCCCTTATAGGAATCTACAGGCCTTACAGCTCTAATTTTAGCCGCTGTCTCACCCACAAGCTCCTTATCAATACCAGTAATCCTGATACGGTTTGTCCCTTCCACCACAATTTCTATGCCATCTGGTTGGAGAAAATCTACCGGATGGCTGAACCCAATTTGCAGCGATAGTTTATTGCCAGCTTTCTGCGCCCGGTAACCAACACCACTCAGCTCTACAACCTTTTCAAAACCTTTAGTAACGCCCTCAACCATGTTAGCCAAAAGGCTACGAGTCAATCCATGTAAAGCACGATGATTTCTATTATCGGTAGGTCGCGCCACTATAAGGTTTTCATCTTTCAACGTAATCGAGATATCAGGGTGAAACGAGCGCGATAATTTACCCTTATCCCCCTCCACAATCACCTCACTGCCCTTAATATTAACTTTGACACCTTGAGGCACAGGTATAGGGGATAATCCTATTCGAGACATAGGCTCGCCTCCGAAAGTCTATTTACCAAACATAACATAACATTTCACCACCGAAATTTCGGCGCCATGCCTCCTTCCCGGTCATGAGTCCTTTGGATGTGGACAAAATAGCAACACCAAGCCCACCGTAGACACGAGGGATTTCCTTGCGACCAGCATATAGTCTAAGACCTGGTTTGCTAACCCTCTCCAAACCGGCAATAGCAGGATGTCCATCTATATACTTTAATGATATGTTAATCGTCCGTTGTGGCTTACCCTTGAGAACAGTATAATCAGCTATAAACCCCTCGTCTTTGAGTATTTTGGCGAGAGAAAGCTTAATCCTGGACGCTGGCATGAGCACGCTATCATGGTGCGCCATAAGTGCATTTCGAATTCGAGTTAACATATCAGCTATCGGGTCAGTAACCATTAATTTATGCCTCCAGCACTTTCAATCACCAGCTTGATTTTCTAACCCCAGGAATTTCACCTCTTAGAGCCAGCTGTCGAAAGCAAATACGACACAAACCGAATCTACGTATATAGGCACGGGGCCTGCCACACAACTTGCATCGATTCCGATGCTGCACTCTATATTTCGGGGGGCGTTTCGATTTTAAAACTTTAGATAACTTTGCCATCTTATCGAGAACCTAACTCCTTCTAAAAGGCATACCTAGAGACTCAAGCAAGCTCCTGCCTTCATCGTTGCTAGTCGCAGTGGTAACGATAGTTATTTCAAATCCCCGCAACTTATCCACTTTATCATAGTCAATCTCAGGGAAAACCACTTGCTCCTTAACTCCTAATGTATAGTTGCCTTCACCATCAAACGAATCGCGGGATACTCCCTGAAAATCCCTGATCCGTGCCAAAACAACACTGACGAGCTTGTCAAAGAAGTCATACATTCGCCAGCCCCGCAACGTCACCATCATACCGATAGGCATGCCGGCTCTGAGTTTAAAAGCAGCGATGGACTTCTTGGCTCGTGTTATCACTGGATGCTGCCCAGAAATAGCCACCAAATCCTTCTCGGCTCCTTCTAAAGCCTTAGGATTTTGTATCGCTTCGCCCAGACCGATGTTTAGCACGATTTTGTTAAGCCTCGGCACTTGCATCACATTCTTATACCCGAACTTACGCATTAGTTCGGGCACTACTTCTTTATCATACTTTTCCTTCAACCGAGACATTCTTAAAATGCACCTTTCAATTAATCGATCACTTCATGACAGGAGCGACACATTCGCGCCTTTCTACCATCACTAAGAAAGCGGAAGCCAACTCGAGCTGGCTTGTTACACTTATTGCAAACTAACATGACGTTTGATGCATTGAGCGGCGCCTCTAGCTCAATTATGCCAGCCTGCCTGGCTGCGCCGCGAGCTTTGGAGTGACGCTTAATCATATTAACACCTTCGATTACCACCTTATCTTCCCTAGGCAAAGCCTTTCGTACCTTACCCTTCTTACCCCTGTCTTTGCCGGCGATAACGAGGACTGTATCATTCTTTCTAATATTCATTTCACAGAACCTCAGGAGCTAACGATATTATCTTCATAAAATTCTTATCTCTCAGTTCCCTAGCTACCGGACCAAAAATGCGAGTGCCTCTAGGGTTGTTCTTATCATCCAAGATAACCGCAGCATTGTCATCGAATCTAACATAAGAGCCATCCGAGCGATGATGTTGTTTAGCAATGCGTACAACCACTGCCCGAACCACTTCGCTCTTTTTCACCACACCGCCAGGTATGGCCCGTTTTACTGTCCCGACAATAACATCGCCAACAGTCGCATATCTTCTCCGCGTGCCACCAGGCACGTTGATGCACATAATCTGCCGAGCTCCGGTATTATCTGCTACTTTAAGTCTAGTATTAGGCTGAATCATTATTCCCTATCTCTTTTAAATTATCTCAGCGGGCTCGACCTCAACCACTTCTTTTCTGCTTATTACCTCCGCTACCCGCCAGTGCTTTTCCTTAGACAAAGGGCGAGTCTCAATAATCTTCACCACATCACCGACCTTACAGGCATTAGCTTTATCGTGAGCCTTGAATTTAGAAGTATGCCTGACCACCTTCTTGTAAAGAGGATGACGCCCTAAACTCTGCACCAACACCACCACCGTTTTATCCATCTTATCGCTTATTACCGTGCCGGTTCTGGTTTTTCGTTTCGCTTTCATAACTACCCTATGCTAAGCTCCCTCTGTCTTATTACGGTCTCGATTCTGGCGATTCTTTTCTTGACTCTGGGCAACTCACGGTGATTAGCCAACTGCCGAGTAACCAGGCGAAGTCGTAAGTTAAAAAGCTCCTGGCGAGCTTCGCCCAGCCGCTTCACTAATTCCGCGTCACCCAGAGAACGAATTTCATCGATTTTCAACTTTTCGCCTCTTCCTTAACCGTTTCTTTTACTACAAACCTAGCAGCAATAGGTAGCTTATAAGAAGCCAAATGCAATGCCTCACGAGCCATATTTTCTTTTATGCCACCTATCTCAAATAGCATTCTTCCTGGTCTGACTACGGCTACCCAGTGGTCTGGAGGACCTTTGCCGCTACCCATCCTCGTCTCTGCTGGTTTTTTGCTTACCGGCTTATCCGGAAAGACGCGAATCCACATCTGACCACCACGACGTAGATAACGAACTATGACACGGCGAGCAGCTTCAATCTGCCTGGATGTCATCCATGCCGCTTCCTGAGCCTGTAACCCGAACTCACCAAAGACAATAGTACTTCCGGCTTGCGCCTTGCCTCTCAAGTGCCCTCGGTGGTCTTTACGATACTTCACTCGCTTTGGCTGTAACACTTTCCTTCCTCACTTCAGGGTAGACCCGACCTTTGTAAATCCAGACTTTAACGCCGATGTGACCCATCGCAGTGCGAGCTTCAGCAAAACCATAATCGATATCGGCGCAAAGTGTATGTAACGGTAACTGACCCTGGAGGGTGGTTTCACGACGAGCAATCTCGACGCCACCTAACCTTCCAGCACAGCTTAGCTTTACTCCTTTAGCACCAGCCTGCATTGTCCGAAAAGCTGCTTGTTTCATCGCTCTCCTGAAAGCCATCCGACGTTCAAGCTGGTCAGCCACATTCCTAGCTACCAAACGAGCCTCGAGCTCAGGCTGTTCAACCTCCTTAACAGATAGTCGCACTCTCTTACCACAGATTCCTTCTAAATGTGACCTCAACTCCTCAGCACGTTGTCCTCCCCTACCGATAACAATACCAGGACGTGACGAATACACAGTTACCAGAATTTCATTACCCTGGTGGTCAATTTCCACCCTGGCAACGCCACCTTCAGCGCATTTTTCTTGAATAGCTCGGCGCAACTTCACATCCTCAAGGAGGAACTCAGCATAATGCTTCTCATCATACCATTTAGACTGCCAGCCACGAATGACACCGATTCTGAAACCATAAGGATGAACTTTATGTCCCAATTTGCCCTCCCTCCTCGGCGACAAAAACACTGATATGAGTGCAACGCTTCAAAATAGGAGCCGCTCGCCCTCTAGCCTGCGGTCGGAATCTTTTAAAAGTATGCCCCTCGTTGGCGAAAATATCGGCTATCTTAAGGTCGGCAGGTTCCATCTGGAAATTGTTTTCTGCATTTGCCGCCGCCGATTTGATAGCCTTAGCCACAGCCCTGGCTGCCGGCGTCGGCGCAAACTTAAGAATAGTCAATGCATCTTCAACTCTTTTGCCCCGCACCATATCGATAACCAGCCTGGCTTTCCGAGGCGAAACACGAACATCTTTAGATACTGCTGCTACTTTCATTGCCTACAAACTAGTCTTTCTTGCTTGAACAGTAACCTGCGCCTTACTAACGTGCCCGCGAAATGTCCGGGTCGAAGCGAATTCTCCTAGCTTATGACCCACCATATTCTCAGTGATAAAGATGGGCACATGGCGCCGACCATCGTGCACCCCAATGGTATGACCTATCATTTGAGGTAGGACAGTAGAAGCACGAGACCATGTCTTTATCACTACCTTTTCCCCGGAGCGATTAAGCGCCTCTATCTTTTTAAATAACTTAGCATCGCAATAAGGACCTTTTTTAGATGAGCGTGACATTCTATCCCTGCCTTTTCAAATACCTTTCTATTTCCGACGCTTGACAATCAATCTATCCGAAGCTTTGCCGGCCCTTGTTTTCTTACCCAAAGCTGTCTTACCCCACGGCGTGCTAGGCTCCCTCCCCCGAGGGGCTTTACCTTCACCTCCACCATGAGGATGGTCACGTGGTGTCATGGCTGAACCGCGAACCTGAGGGCGCCGTCCTAGCAATCGTATGCGCCCGGCCTTGCCCGACTTCTCACCCTGATGTTCAACATTGCTTACCTGCCCCACGGTAGCCAGGCAACTGCTCAAAAAACGTCGCACCTCTCCAGAAGGCAAACGAACAAGTGAATATCTACCCTCTTTACCCAAAAGCAGCGCCGCTGTACCAGCGCTACGCACTATCTGCCCACCTTTTCCAGGTTCAAA
Organism: Dehalococcoidia bacterium; assembly: GCA_016783155.1. Classification (GTDB taxonomy): domain Bacteria; phylum Chloroflexota; class Dehalococcoidia; order GIF9; family UBA5629; genus 9FT-COMBO-48-23. The sequence continues at coordinate 7,215 of JADHXB010000018.1, read as the reverse complement.
TTCAAGATTATGAATCAAAATGCCATCCGGAATCGAACCTAACGGCAAAGCATTACCGGGCTTTATCTCCGCACCCTCTCCCGTCATTATGGCATCACCTACCTTGAGCCCCGAGGGAGCCAGAATGTAACGCTTCTCTCCATCCGCATAATGAATGAGACTAATACGAGCTGAGCGATTGGGATCATATTCTATAGCAGCCACCTTGCCCTGGATACCAGGTTTATCTCGCTTAAAATCAATTATGCGCAATCTGCGCTTAGCACCGCCACCTCGATGCCGCACGGTTACCACACCCCTATTGTTACGCCCCGCCCTTTTCCTAATCGGCAGCAAAAGAGACTTCTCGGGAACCGACTTGGTTATCTCCTCAAAAGAGGCGCTAACCATGCCCCGCCTGCCCGGTGATGTTGGGCGATAGGTTTTTAATGCCAAAGCTTACCTCCCCCTAATTCTAGGGATGCCTCCTTTGCCATCGGGTCTTTCTAAGGAGCTTGCGATGCTTATGCTTCGCCATTTTTTTCTTCCGTTTCTTTATTACTGAGCCCAATTCTATTCCCCTATCCCTTAAACTCCCGCGAAGAACTCAATTTTCTGGCCCGCTTCCAAGGCAACAACTGCTTTCTTCCAAGACGGAGTTAATACCTGCCGTCTGCCTATTCTTCTCATCTTCCCCGGAACAGTCATTACATTAACCTTAACCACATTGACCTTAAACGCTGCTTCCACAGCGTCCTTAATTTGGCATTTATTAGCCTTCTTCGCCACCTCAAAGGCATACCTGTTCTGTTCTTTCATCAGCGTAGCCTTTTCGGTGATTAAAGGCCGTTTCACTACCTCATAAAGATGCATATCTAATAAACCCTAAACTCTTGATTTAATTGACACTACCCACCGCCTCCGGGGCTGACTTTTTGCCCCATAACTCTTCCGCTTTCCGCACTGCGTCCACAGTCATTACTAAGTCTTTGAAAGAAAGTAAAGCAGCCACATTAAGCAGAGGCGCCGGCATTGTCTTAACTCCTAGTAAATTGCGCGCCGACTTAACCAAATTAGCCTCAGTTTCAGCGGTAGCGATGATAACAGAATCACCGATTCCCAAGGCTACCAACATATCCAATATTGTCTTAGTTTTCGGGCTGTCAAGCTCAAGCTTTTCAATAACCTTCAGCTCTCCACCACTTGCCTTACCAGAAAGAACACACCTCAAAGCCAAACGCCGCATCTTCCTGGGCATATCTTGGTGGTAGCTTCGAGGATGTGGCCCGAATGTCACTCCACCTCCCCGGAGGAGAGGTGACCTAACATCGCCGCGGCGTGCCCGACCGGTATGCTTTTGCGCAAAAAGTTTCCTGGTGCTGCCGCTAACCTCGCCTCTTTTTTTAGTATCAGCAGTCCCCAAGCGACGATTAGCTAATTGTCTGACTAACGCTTGATGCACCACGGTCTCATTAAAGGGCACAACAAAAACATCGTCTCTTATTTCGATCTGCCCGGCTACTTTGCCCTTCAAATTATAAACCTGAACTTGCACTCTACTTACTCCCACCAGCTTTCTTGATGAGCAACAACCCTTTTTTAGAACCAGGCACCGCCCCCTTCACCAGCAACAAGTGACGAGCCAAATCGACACTGAGCACTTTAAGATTGCGCGCAGTTACTCGCCTGTCCCCCATGTGCCCGGCCATACGTGTCCCTTTTAATACCCGCCCCGGAGACGTAGTGGCGCCAATCGAGCCAGGAGCTCGATGGCGGTCAGACTGCCCGTGGGTCTTAGGGCCACCAGCAAAATGATAGCGTTTGACTACACCGGCAAAACCTTTGCCCTTTGATACACCAGTGACATCAAGCAAATCGCCCGGCTTAAACATATCCACGTCAACTTTCTGTCCCACTTGAACAGAGCTGACATCCTCCACGCTAAACTCACGGAGATGCTTGAATTGACCTGTCTCCTTAAGATGTCCTTTTTGCGGAGAGTTAAGCAGCTTGGCTTCCCCGAAGCCAAGCTGAACAGCATTATAACCATCCTTAGCCTCGGTCTTTACTTGGGTAACAAGGCAAGGACCTGCTTCAATAGCTGTCACTACCACCTCTCCATCATCATGGAAAAGTTGTGTCATACCTATTTTTCTACCAATCATGCCCTTAATCATTTTCCCGGCTACAATCTAATATCTATCTCCACCCCTGAGGACAGCTGAAGTTGAGTCAACGCATCTATAGTTTTAGAGGTTGGGCCCAAGATATCAATAAGGCGCTTGTGCGTACGAATCTCGAATTGTTCTCGCGAATCTTTGTCAATAAAGGGAGAGCGAAGAACACAAAACTTTTCAATCTGAGTCGGCAGAGGCACTGGCCCGACAATCACAGCACCGGTACGCTCCGCAGCCTCCACAATTTGCTCCACCGACTGGTCAACCAGCCTGTGGTCATACCCCTTGATCTTGATTCGAATCTTTTGCCTAGGCATTTATCTACCTCTAACCCTAATCTCTATTTGCTCCGCCAGGTTAGCTGGCAATTCTCTATAACAATGAAACTCCAAGGAATAGGTTGATCTGCCCTGACTTAATGACCTAAGGATAGTAGCATAACCGAAAGTCTCAGCCAGAGGAACAAGAGAACGAACAACACAGGTTTCACCGTGTGTCTCAATGCCCTCAACGTGTCCCCTCCTAGAATTCAAGTCTCCGATGACGTCGCCCAAGAACTGAGCTGGCATCACCACCTCTAACTTCATAATCGGCTCGAGGAGTATGGGATTAGCCTTACTCACACCATCCTTCAAAGCTATCGAGCCTGCCATTTTGAAAGCCAGCTCAGAGGAATCTACTTGGTGGTAACTACCATCAAACAGAGTCGCCTTGATATCTACTATCGGGTAGCCTGCCAACACACCGCTTTCCAGAGCCTCCCTGACCCCAGCTTCGACTGCCGGAATATATTCCTTTGGTAAGGCTCCACCTCGAACCTGGCCAACAAACCTAAAGCCGCTACCTCGTTCTCCAGGCTCAAGCCTGAGCCAGACATGACCATATTGTCCTCGACCACCAAACTGGCGGATAAATCTACCTTCGATTTCTATCTCTTTATTAATGGTCTCTTTATAGGCTACCTGCGGCTTGCCAACTCTCACCTTCACATTGAACTCGCGAAGCATACGGTCTATTAAAACCTCTAAATGTAATTCACCCATCCCAGAAATAAGGGTTTGTCCGGTTTCCTGGTCAGTACGTACTTTAAAAGTTGGGTCCTCTTCCGAAAGCTTGTTCATGGCTTCACCCAGTTTATCTTGGTCCGCCTTGCTCTTAGGTTCCACAACCATCGATAGCACTGGCTGAGGAAAGCGGATAGCTTCGAGAAGTACTGGTCGAGCTTGATCACACAACGTGTCCCCGGTGAAGGTATCTTTGAGGCCTAGAGTAGCGGCAATGCTGCCGGTATCGGTCTCTTCAATCTCTTCACGGCGATTGGCATGCATAAGAATCAACCTGCCGAGACGCTCCTTGCGTCCTTTGCTGGAATTGAGTAGCTGCATTCCCGCTTTGACCTTGCCTGAATAAACCCGAAAATAAACCAGCCTACCCATAAAGGGGTCAGCCACCACCTTAAAAGCCAAAGCCAAAAATGGAGCATCATCGCTGGCCTGACGGACATCCGCCTCACCAGTTTGCAAGTCAATAACAGGAACCGGGGGTATGTCCAGCGGAGAGGGGAGATAGTCTAGAATGGCATCGAGCAGGAGCTGAACTCCTTTATTCCTCAAAGCACTGCCGCAAAGCACGGGCACTATTCGATTAGCCGAAGTTAACCTTCTTATGGCAGCCTTAATCTGACCGCTCCGAATTTCTCCGCCTTCAACATAAAGCAACATCAACTGGTCATCATTCTCAGCTAATTTCTCAATCAATGCCTGTCTATGTCTGGCTACCTCTTCTCTCTCCTCTTCTGGAATAGGCGATTCCACTCGTGGGGCATTCACGTCATCAGAGAACAACCAGGCTCTATTGTCAACCAAATCTATCACACCCTTAAACTGGCTTTCCCTGCCCCAGGGCAACTGAACTGGCACAGCTTTAGCTCGTAGCCGCTCCTCAATCATACTCACAGTGTTATGGAAATCGGCACCAACCCTGTCCATCTTATTGATAAAACAAATTCTCGGCACGCCATATCTATCCGCCTGTCGCCACACTGTCTCAGATTGGGCCTCCACTCCAGCCACGGCATCCAGCACCACCACCCCACCATCCAAGACCCGAAGACTTCGCTCTACCTCAGCAGTAAAATCGACGTGCCCCGGCGTGTCAATGATATTTATTCGATGCTCCTGCCAGTGACAGGTTGTAGATGCTGCAGTGATAGTAATCCCTCGTTCCCGCTCCTGCGCCATCCAATCCATCACCGCCGTTCCTTCATCCACCGCACCAACCTTGTAGGTGCGTCCTGTATAAAACAAAATCCTCTCGGTGACAGTTGTCTTGCCAGCATCAATGTGAGCAATGACGCCTATATTCCGCACCTTGTCTAAATGAAAAGTCCGGGTCATGATTTTGTTTCCTGTACCAACCGCTTTTTTGGGCTGTTGGAACTTAATTCTTTCTGTAGTTACCATCGATAATGAGCAAAAGCTTTATTTGCATCGGCCATCTTATGAGTATCTTGACGCTTCTTAATAGTTGCCCCCTGCCCTTGAGAGGCATCTACAATCTCCGCCGCCAATTTCTCCGCCATAGATTTACCGCTACGAGCTCTGGCATAGCTGATTAACCAGCGCATAGCCAGAGATAGCCCGCGTGCGGCTTCAACCTCAACTGGCACCTGGTAAGTAGCGCCGCCAACACGCCGAGATTTTACTCGAAGTAAAGGAGTAGCGTTCTTAAGTGCCTGCTCAAGGACCTCCAAGGGCTCTTTACTTAATTGCTTATTAACCAAATCAAGGGCATCGTAAACAATCCGCTCAGCCGTAGCTTTCCTACCATCGGACATAATTTTATTGATAAAAATAGCCACAGTAGCGTTTCCATATCTTGGGTCAGGAGGGATTTGTCTCTTCAGTACTCTAGCTCGCCTTGGCATTTATTCCTCCTCCGCAACCCCGCCTGTTTTGCTTTCCGTTGGTGTGCCAGTATCCGCAGCCAAGGCAGCACCCGGAAGTTTAACCACCTTGCCTCGCTTAGCCCCGTATTTGCTACGCCCTTGCTGGCGATTCTCCACGCCAGCAGTATCCAGAGCACCCCGAACAATATGGTATCGAACCCCAGGCAAATCCTTCACCCTGCCACCGCGGATAAGCACCACAGAGTGCTCCTGCAAATTATGGCCTTCGCCAGGTATATAAGCGGTAACTTCAATACCGTTGGTCAACCGCACGCGGGCGATTTTACGCAAGGCGGAATTGGGCTTCTTAGGGGTCATAGTTTTGACCTGAACGCAAACCCCGCGCTTCTGCGGCGAGTTCTGCCCTCGCCGAACTTTGTTCTTCAGGGCATTGTAAGTAATACCCAGCGCCGGAGCTTTGGTTCGCTTACCAGGCTTCCGTCGCCCTTTTCGAACTAACTGATTGACTGTCGGCATCTCGTTTTTCCTTCTATTTACACCAATTAAAAAGCCACCTAGTTGTCTACCGGTCTACTTCCCGAGCAGGTTTGCGTCCCGGTTCAACCAGCCGGCTTAATCGGGTTTTCCACACCCAGACTAATGGCTAGTAGACACAAAGCAGCAATATAACACAAGTATACAACAAAGTCAACAGGTTGACAATTTAAGGGATTTGCGAAAGTCAACTCAAAGCTAATGACACGTAGGGATTACAATGTTGGAAAGATTTTTCACCCCAAGCTAGTATGTCATTAGCTCAGTCCTGACCTGTAAGCAATATAACGAAGTGTGTCTTCACATGACAGAGCAGGGTTTACCGCGTAATTGGCATTAAGCATATGCGAACCCTAAAAAAGTGCCTCGCTACCGGGCTCAGAAAGGGCAGCCCAAAGCGTCACACCAAATAGATAATAGTGATTTCTGGTTCAAAAAGCAAGTGCCGTTTTGTATCTGGCGTGGCGTCCAGTGGTGGGGCATGGTTAGCAGTTTGTTAGCAAAATGTTAGCAGAGTTCCTGAAACAACCGATGATCTATTCTGACCAGGGACAGTATAAACAAATCACAATAATCTGCATACATGACTTTCAAAGAGCCTCAATAAACGGGCTCTTGTCACAGGACCTCTAAAGTATTCTAAGATCCACTGCATGATTCATGGTGGGTATCTGCGGGTACTTTATCTTCATGAAGGTACATTCAACTGAAATCAACTAGATATTTGCAAGTTGACGTGCAATCGGCAGGAGCTTAATATTTCTTTTAGAAAGAACTTCCTCTGCGGCTTGGGCAGCTGCTCGACGCTTGCCATCGTCGCTAAAGTAAAAAACGTGAGCACGATACTTGTTGACCGCGTAACTACGCAACCAGTCATCTGTTGGGAGCATGTCCTTTAAAGCTTGTGGCTCGGTATCTCGGCCTACTTGAAGGAACATTTGACCAGCTTCCTCGTCCGTATTAGGAAACTTCGGGAAATCTAAAACTAGATCATCACGGTCGGTCTGAAAATTTTTGGGGATTGAATCATAAATCTCCTGTTCAATGCTGCGCAGGCTAGATGAATCTCTTTCAGATGGCGGAAACATATTTAAAAAATTCTGACGATAGTACGCATGCACACTCTGCCTACATAGGACCAAGCATCGCTTCAGCAAATTTCGATTGCTTATCCCCAATACTAATTTCTCCAAGCCATTCTCCTGCTCGGCCCAAGCAAAAAAGCGAGAATCATCAATTCTTAGAAAATCAGTGAACTGTGCAAATTCTAGAGGCTTGTGTTTAAGGGTCCCACGACGCTCTTTTAGTCTCATGTATATAGTTCGCACAGCCGCTTCAGTAGCCCTAACCTTATGATGATGATAGACCGATGTAAACAAAATAAGCTTTGTTATAAGAATCTGTTCTAAATGATGTAATGCTGTTCCGGAAGCAGTTAAACTATTGGGCCAGCCCGGATAACTCAAAATTGACATGGTCCTGAATCCGTGAAGTGGACAAATAATTTGTTCTACACTTCCTATCTAAAGCATGCTACACTTGAAGGTAAGAAGGCCTGTTGAAGGCATTCACCCAGGAGGTGAAAATGCGTTTTCAGATTGTGCAGGGTGATGAGCA
>JADHXB010000099.1 GCA_016783155.1 Dehalococcoidia bacterium | reverse complement strand
GATGAAGGACTACCCCAGAGAGTGCTGTTGAATGTCAATTTGCCTAATCTGCCTCGAGAGAAGCTTGAGGGGATAGAGGTTACCAGGTTAGGCGAACGCAATTATAGCGACAGAATCGAGCCTGGACACGATGGAAAGCGACAATATCATTGGATTATGCGTGGTAAGTCTGAGTGGCAGTCGATTTCGGGAACTGATATCTGGGCGCTGGAGCAGAATAAGATTTCGGTTACTCCTTTATTTGGCAATCCTGATGGCTCCAGCCGCGAGCTTCTTAAGAGCTTAGCCCCAGAGCTTTTCCGTAAACTGTCGGAAAATAGGGATTCTTGAGCTAGATAATGAGTGGAGAGATATGTCAGAAGTAGTTATTGTTAGCGGTGTGAGAACAGCCATTGGTACCTTCGGTAGTTCCTTGAGAGATGTCCCGGTAGTAAATCTTGGTGTGTTGGTGATAAAGGAAGCATTGAAGCGAGCTGGTCTACGACCCAAAGCTAGCAAAGAGCTGCTCGAGTATACTCCAAAGGCAGTAGAGGATGCTGGACTGACCGAGCTGGAAAAAGCTCATTATGACTGGGATGATTCTCTTAAAGAGGTCCAGGTTGATGAAGTGATTATGGGCAATGTGCTGCAGGGTGGTCAGGGACAGAATACTGCCAGGCAGGCTACTATCTATGCTGGTCTACCCAAGGAGACAAATGCCTTTACTGTCAATAAGGTGTGTGCTTCAGGTCTAAAGGCAATCACTTTAGGTGCTCAGTCAATAATGCTCGGTCAGGCTGAAATAATAGTTGCCGGGGGCATGGAGAATATGAGTTGTGCGCCGTATGCTTTACCTCGGGCTCGTTGGGGTTATCGAATGGATATTGGTGGTAAAGGTGAGGCTATTGACCTCATGGTTTACGATGGGCTGTGGGAGATATTTTACGGATATCACATGGGACTGACTGCAGAAAATATTGCTGAGACGTACAAAATCTCTCGGCAAGAGCAGGATGAACTTGGGCTTTTGAGCCATCAACGAGCTAGAGCGGCTATAACTCAGGGCATATTCAAAGAGGAGATAGTGCCTGTGGTTATTCCGCAGAAGAAGGGTGAAGCTGTGGTCTTTGATACTGACGAGCGGCCTCTGGATACAAGCCTGGAAAAGATGGCGAAGTTACCACCAGCGTTTAAGAAAGATGGTACGGTTACCGCTGGAAATGCTTCTGGCATCAATGACGCAGCCGCAGCTGTAGTATTGATGAGCAAAGACAAGGCTAAAGAATTGAACCTCGAACCATCCGGAGTTATCAAGTCCTATGCATCCGGTGGTGTTGACCCTGCATATATGGGACTGGGACCGATTCCAGCGGTCAAGAAAGCCCTGGAGAAAGCCGGTATAAGCATCAAAGATTTGGACATAATCGAGTTAAATGAAGCCTTTGCTTCCCAAGCTATAGCGTGCATGAGGGAATTAGGATTAAGTACGGAGAATACTAATATCCGTGGGAGTGGCGTCTCTCTGGGACATCCTATTGGTTGTACCGGAGCCAGACTGGTAGTTACAATACTGCATGAGATGAAGAGACAAAACTTGCATTTGGGTCTGGTGACCATGTGCATTGGTGGCGGTCAAGGGATGGCGATGGTTATAGAAGGATAAGTAGTTTTTGATAGCTTTTGTTGTCATTCTGAACGAAGTGAAGAATCCCATCACACGACTTGAGACTTTGGGTGAGACCCTTCGCTATTGCTCAGGGTGACAGAAGTGTATCAGGAGATTTGTGTTGACTCGGCTCATTGTGGTCAGACATGGACGGACGGAGTGGAATCGGGTGGAAAGGTTTCGTGGTAGAGCCGATATCAAGCTGGATGAGGTAGGAATCCAGCAGGCTAAAGCTGCGGCTGCCAGAATAGCTGACTGGCAAGTTTCGGCACTTTATTCCAGCCCGCTTCATCGTGCATTGACCACAGCTGAAATACTAGCGCGTCCTTTCGGCCTGGAAGTAAAGCTGCTGCCGGGGATTATTGACATAGATTATGGGGAATGGCAGGGCTTGTCTCCTGAAGAGGCTGCTGCCAAGGATGGCGGCCTTTACTCAAAATGGATGGAAAGTCCGCATAAGGTGAAATTCCCCGGCGGCGAGAGTCTTACCGCGGTCAGAGAAAGAGCAGCTTCAGCGGTGGATAGCCTGATAGCCCAGCACCCAAAAGAAACAGTTGTTTTGGTGTCACATAAGGTGGTCTGCCAGATTCTTATTCTCAGCTTGCTGGGTTTAGATAATTCGCATTTCTGGCAAATCACTCAAGATGTCTGTGCCATTAATCTTTTTGAGGTACGAGGTGGGATACCATCGGCCCTGTCGCTCAATGATACCTGCCACCTGAGGGAACTGAATTAGAGTTTGAACGGGGGAGTTGGTTATGTCACAAATAAAAGTTGGCATTATAAACGTTACCGGCTACGCCGGAGTTGAGTTAGCAAGGTTGCTTTATAAGCATCCGACGGTGAAGCTTTGCTCAATTACTGGCAGGAGTGCTGCCGGGCAAAAACTAGCTGAGGTCTTTCCTCACCTGGCTGATATTGAGCTCACAATTACTGCAGAGCTTGACGAAGTCGACTTCGTCTTTTCAGCAATGCCCCATAAGGCAAGCGCTGAAGTCATATTGCCCTTGGTTGAACGTGGCATCAAGGTTGTTGACATCAGTGCTGATTTCCGACTTAAGGATGCCAGTAAATACCTGCAGTGGTATGATTTTGCTCATCCGGCGCCGGGGTTGTTACAGAAAGCTGTTTATGGCTTGCCTGAGTTCCATCGGGCTGAAATCGCCAAAGCCAGCCTGGTCGCCAATCCTGGCTGTTATCCCACAGGGGCATTGCTGGCCCTAGCTCCGGCGATTAAAGAAGGCCTTATTTATCCAGATATTATCATTGATAGCAAGTCAGGTATTTCCGGGGCCGGCAGGACGCTAAGCTTATCAACCCATTATGCCGAGGCGACGGATAATGTCCATGCCTATTCTGTGCATGGGCATCGCCACCTGCCGGAAATTGTCCAGGAGCTTGAGACGTTGAATCCAGGGCTTTCTCCTTCGGTGACCTTCTTACCTCATCTAGTGCCGACATCTCGAGGCATATTAAGTTCATGCTATGCCAAGCCGAATGAAGAAAAGCCGGTGAAGGGGAAAGAAGAGCTACTAGAAATCTATCGCAGTTACTATAAAGGGGAGCCTTTTGTCAGGGTAGTTGATAAGCCACCTGGAACTAAACAAACGTGGGGAAACAATCTTTGCCTTGTTTATCCTACCATTGATGTTAGGACTGGCAGGATTATAGTCATCAGTTGTCTGGACAATCTGGTCAAAGGGGCGGCTGGACAGGCTATACAAAATATGAATATAATGTTTGGCTTTTCTGAGACAGCTGGGCTTGAAGCCCTGCCTGTATATCCTTAGAGTTTCCCGCCCCCATCGTCTAGGGGACTAGGACGTCAGCCTTTCAAGCTGAAGACAGGGATTCGAATTCCCTTGGGGGCACCAAATGATTTCTAGCCAAGGCGAGCCACACATACCTCTCCACCTTCTATGACGACAGTCATCGTCCGGTTACAATTGGGACAGGTGAGCGGGCCGCTGTAGTTCATCTTGGATGGCTCCAGAGGGATGCTTTTGCCGCAGCCCAAGCAAATTACTCCTGAGGAGCCCGTTGGGTTGGATTGGTGTTGTTTTTTATGGCTTGCTAGCTCTTCGATATTCTCGAATTCGATTCCACAGGCAACACATTTAAAGCGCATCTGTCTCTCCTTTCAGACTTTTTGCTCAAGAACGGAGCTATTGTAAATCATTGGAGGGCGACATGTTAAAGCCTGACTTGATCTAGACAAAACTTGCCATTAAAGGTCGAACATAGAGCCGCGTTTTTTCTTCGTCTCGCCTTTGATTTTTTCAAGCTTACTATCTATTTTGTCTAAGCGAAAATCTATATTCTCCAGATGTGTGTTCATCTCTCTCAAGAGATTCAGCAGTTCCTCAAATTCCTGCTTTTCCATAATTTACCCCCTCAGTCGTCCAATGATAAGACCAAACTAGAAACCTGTTCTACCTATAGACACCTCACTGGTAGACAATGTGACCTAGGCCATTTTTAGTATCTGCTGCTTATGTTCCTCGAGCGCTTTTTCGTACTGGGCATCAAGCTGGCTATTGATCCGGCGCCATTCTTCCAAAAACTGTGGATGCTGTTCCGGCTCAATGCGAGCTTCGGTTCCTATCTGTTGTTGCATAGCCTTGTTGGCCTCTTGTAGCTTAGCCTCGAAATCTTTTTTGAATTGGAGATATGTCTGCTGTCTGGCTTGTCCATAATAGTTAAGCAGGTTGGTTATCCGGTCGAGGATGGTGTCAATAGGATTTTTGTTTTCCTTCAGCAGCCTGAGACCTGCCATAGCTCTTCTTATTGTCGGCATGTCGTGCTCGTTTTTAGGCAGGAATATATTGCGCAAGAATATCTCCTGTGCACCTTTGAGAACGTACTTTCTGATACCTGTGCCTTTATATTTCGTCAACTCAGCATCTAGATTATAGTCCATCTCTTGAAGGTATTTGGCAGCTACTTTGTTCCCAGCCGGCTGGCATTCCAACTGTTTAAGCTCTTCTTCAGAGAGCTTGTCCAGTTTTTCTACCTTTTCCATGGCTTTTTCCCAGGCGCTTTTCATCTCACTCATGGTACCACTCCAATGTCAAGATAGTTGTTGACGTGCAGAAAGGCCGTTAAATGACTTTTGCCAGTTCATTAACATAAAGTTCGTCCCATCTATGCATATGACTCTGTTTGAGTTGCTGGAAATGCGATTGGAAAGTGTTGGAGGTCAGAGAATCTGTAGTCATAAGTAACGCATCCTCGCCGTTGTCTGTGTAGTAGGCTCGCCGCAAACCAACCTTTTGAAATCCATATTTTTCATATAGTGCATGAGCCTGTTTGTTTGAGACACGGGCTTCCAGCGTGACCACATTTACGTTGAATTGAACTGCCATTTCAATTATTTCAATCAGCAGTCTTTCCCCTACCCCTTGTCGACGATAAGAGTCTCGCAGAGCAAGGGTGGTGATATGTGCCTCATCCACCATCACCCAGAAACCGGCGATGCCAACGAT
>JADHXB010000098.1 GCA_016783155.1 Dehalococcoidia bacterium | reverse complement strand
ACTGGCGGCATCGAGCATCAGAATCGAAGCCCCGGTACCAGGAAAATCAATTGTGGGTATCGAAGTTCCCAATACTACATTCGGCCTGGTAAACCTCAGAAGTGTAATCGAGAGCGCCGCCTTTCAAAAAACTTACGCCAAATCAAAGCTAGCCCTGGCTTTGGGCAAGGGTGCCGGTGGTGAGACCGTAGCCGCCGACCTGACCAGGATGCCCCATCTGCTTATCGCCGGAGCCACCGGCAGCGGTAAGACCGCCTGCCTCAATTCCACTATCTGCTCTCTGCTCATCCACAACACACCGGACGAAGTCCAGTTCATCATGATTGACCCCAAGCGGGTTGAGCTGGTCAATTTCAACAGCTTGCCTCATCTGGTAGCTCCGGTTGTTGTCGATGCCGAGAAAGCGGTACTGGCGCTGCGCTGGCTCAATCAGGAGATGGACAACCGCTACCAGAGGTTCGCCCAGGTCGGAGCCCGCAACATCGAAGGCTATAACAAAAACCGTCAAGCCGGCGAGACGATGCCCTACATGGTGCTGGTCATCGATGAGCTGGCTGACCTGATGATGACAGCCTTCGATGAGGTAGAACGCACATTATGCCGCTTAGCCCAACTGGCACGCGCCACCGGTATCCACTTGATCGTGGCTACCCAGCGGCCGTCTGTTGACGTGGTCACCGGCCTCATCAAAGCCAATTTCCCCACACGTATCAGCTTTGCCCTCACCTCACAGGTGGACTCACGAACCATTCTTGATTCCGCCGGAGCCGAGAAGCTACTGGGCAGAGGCGACATGCTTTACATGCCTACCGACGCCGCCAAGCCAAAGCGACTTCAAGGGACTTTCATCTCCGACGCTGAGACCGAGCGAATAGTCTATTTCTGGGGCAACCAGCGTCGGCCTGAGGCGGAGCCGATCAGATTCGAGGACATGAGCCAGCTAGTCTCGGCGGAAAAAGGCGGTGATGACTCGCTGATGGACGCCGCCAGACAGCTGGCTAAAGAACACAAATACATCTCCACCTCTTTTTTGCAGCGCCGCCTCCGCATCGGCTATCCCAGAGCCGCCCGCATTATGGATAAGCTGGAAGAAGAAGGCTTGGGCAGGGAACCCAGCGAGCGAAATCCGGAAAATTAAAATTTATACAAATGTAGTGGCGAGGTTAAAACCTCGCCCTCCAAGACCCTCAAGGGTCGTGGCTTTTCCCATAATGTCATCGCGAGGAGCCCTCATCTGGTATCCGCCACATAACAAAGTTTGAATTGGCGGGCTTGTGCTAATACAATATACCAGTGAAAATGGTATCCATTATCGAAGGTAAAAACCCGGTAATCGAGTTGCTAAAGGCCGGACACCCCATCAGCAAAATACTGCTCGCCAGCAATATTAAGCCAGGTGATGCCATCGCCGAAATACTTAGCCTTTCTCGCGCTAAAGGGATACCAGTTGAACGTGTGGCAAGGCATATCATAGATAAGCAGAGCGTAACCGGTGCCAATCAGGGAGTTATTGCTTACGCCGCAGTCAAAGAATATGTCAGTCTGAATGATTTGCTGGCTCTCTCCGCAGAAAAGAATGAGCCGCCGCTCTATGTGGTTCTCGATGGCATTGAAGACCCGCAGAATCTGGGCTCAATTCTGAGGACTGCTTATGCCAGTGGCATTCATGGAGTGATTATCAGGGAAAGAAGGGCCGCCGGTCTTACCGCCATAGTGGCTAAGGCATCGGCTGGCGCTATGTGGTATATGCCGGTGGCAAGCGTATCCAGCATCCCCCAGGTCATTGAAACCCTCAAAAGAAACAATCTCTGGGTCATCGGCATAGACCGGAGCGGCAAAGCCGAATACACTCAGATGGACTTTAAGTCATCAACAGCGATTGTCATCGGCAGTGAAGGCAAGGGATTATCCGAGCTGGTTAGAAAGAGATGCGATTTTATGGCACACATCCCAATGCGAGGGGAAATTACCTCGCTTAACGCTTCCGTCGCTGCCGCCCTGGTAATGTACGAGGCCTTCAAACAAAGGAGCGGCTAGCTCCTGTCGGAGCCAGCGCCGCCTCCGCATCGGCTACCCCAGAGCCGCCCGCATTATGGATAAGCTGGAAGAAGAGGGGCTTCGGCAGGGAACCCACAGAATAAGGTCACTGCAATTGCACAGCCGACTGTGAAGGCAGTCCTTAGGGGTGGGAGAATCAGCAGGTGTGATATAATAGGACTCAGGGGAGAATTGAAAGGAAGATGAAAGTCTATAACTATACGGTCATCTTTGAGCCAGCCAAAGAGGGTGGCTATGATGTTATTGTTCCAGCAATTCCTGAGATTTGCACCTTCGGAGAGACTTTGAAAGAAGCCAAGGCAATGGCTGAGGATTCCATAAGATGTTATCTGGAAAGCGCCCTCAAGGAAGGCGAACCCATCCCGGAAGATAAGGAACCCTCTGTCGAACGGATAGCAGTACGCGTGTAACATGCCATCTCTTCCCAGTATCAAGGGGCGTGAAGTCTTACGGGTACTGCTCAAAGGCGGCTTTTACATTCATCATCAAAAGGGAAGCCATGCTCGCCTGTTTCACAAGGATAAACCTGAACTAAGGGTAACTTTACCTGTTCACACCAAGGACTTGCCGGAGAGAACATTGAGACGAATCTTAAAGCAAGCTGACCTGACGGAAGAGGAGTTCCTAACGCTGCTTAAGTAGTAGGTCGTGATAGCTCGATTCATGGAAAAGCTGGAAGAAGAGGGCTTTGGCAGGGAACCCGGCGAACAGCCCCCCAAAACTTGAAGCAGCTTTGAGAAATAACGTCTGCTGCGCACTGCTTAGGATTGACAGGTATCTAGGTGTCATGCTATCTTGCCTTTTTATACCGACAGGAAAAAGTACTTACTCCTATGAAATCGAAGCAAACGGATAATCAGGCATCGGAAAATGAATTGAGGTTGTCCCTCAATGTGCCCAATATTATAACCGCAGTGCGCGTGGTTCTGGCTGGTATCATTGTCTGGCTCTTGTGGCAGGGAGAATTCTTTGCGGCCGGCACTCTAATAGTTATTGCCGCGGCTACTGACGGACTGGATGGCTTATTAGCCCGTAGACTTGGGCAGTCGAGCTTGGGCGGGTCGCTTTTCGACCTGGTTGCCGACCAGATATTGTTTATGCCAAGCCTGATTCTAGCCACAGCCGCGGGACTGTTTTCAAAGGCAGACGGCCTGATGCCCTTCAATCCCTATCCATACGTGGTGTTTGCGCTTGCCGGAGGAGTTACGGTACTTGCCGGCGTAGGCACATTCCTTTGGAAGCGCCGGACCCGTGCCTTAGAGTTTCCCACTCCCACAGGAGTGGCAAAGCTTAACTTCTGGTTTTGGCTGGCGCCACTGGTGGTAGCCGTTTTTGGTATCGGCCCTGGCTGGCTGCTTGCTGTACTGATGTATCTGGCAATTATCTCGACTGCGCTCTCATTCTATTCCTATCTTAAGAAGGGCAGCTACGTTTTCACTGACTGACCTTGTACCCGGTCTCGGCGCTGAGTATCACTGCTGGTAGAAAGGTCAGCTCTATGCATATTAATCAACATTCCTCAAAAGCCAGAGCTATTTTAACCTGCGCACTGGTATATGCCTTAGCTTTGGCGATTGCCTTGGGCGTCGGTTATCTTCTTCGGGGAAAGCATCCGATACTGATTGCAGGTGGCGCGGACATCGCAGCCACAATCATCGTGTTCGCTTTTTCCGTTATTTTCAACAACTCAAGCCTTTATGACCCCTACTGGAGTGTGGCGCCAGTACCAATCGCACTTTATTGGACATTCCACGCAGCTTCGAATGCCGCTATCATACGCCAGGTTGCAGTCCTGCTTCTTTTAACTATATGGGCGGCTCGTCTGACATATCATTGTCTGAACCGCTGGCGAGGGCTTAAGCACGAGGACTGGCGATACGCGGAAAGGCGCAGTAATACAGGACGGTTTTACTGGGTGACAAGCTTTTTCGGCTTTCACCTGTTCCCCACTATAATTGTTTTTCTGGGCTGCCTCTCGCTTTACCCGACATTACTTGTCGGCACAAATCCATTTGGCGTACTGGATATCGTGGCAATAATCTTAACCATCTCGGCAATCTTGATAGAGACAAGAGCAGACCAGGAGCTAAAGACCTTTCTGTCCAAACGCAAAAGTGCCGAAGAGCATATCACAACAGGGCTATGGACATATTCCAGGCACCCTAATTACTTTGGCGAGGTGCTTTTCTGGTGGGGGCTTTATCTCTTTGCGCTCTCGGCAGATTTGGCTTACTGGTGGGTCGTTATAGGGCCTGTTTGCATAACTATGCTCTTCATATTCGTAAGTATACCGATGATGGACAGGCACCTATTAAAGAAGAAGCAGGCTTACGCGGAGAATATGAAGAGGGTTTCTGCACTTATACCCTGGCTTCCAAAGAAGTAGAATAAAATTAGGCAATTATTGCTGAGATTGCCCGTCTCATGGAAAAGCTGAAAGAAGAAGGCTTCGGCAGAGAACCAGGCGAGCAAGAATAAAAATAGGTCTTGCCCTGGCTTGCCCATTAGAGTTATCATAGTTATATAAGAAAGGAAAAGCGGTGGAAATGAAGAGGAAACCAATCACGGTCGCAGTAAGCGGAGCCTTTGACCCAATACATATAGGTCATATTCGGTACATACGAGAGGCAGCCAAACTAGGTGACAGGCTGGTTGTGATACTGAACAACGACAATTTCCTGCTTAGGAAAAAGGGGTTTATTTTCAGGTCGTTCGAGGATAGAAAAGAAATCCTCGAGAGCATTAAAAGTGTGGATGAGGTTATTGCGTCCGTTGACGACGACCAGACAGTCTGTAAGACCTTAGAATTGGTCAAGCCCGACATATTCGCCAAAGGAGGATACCGAACGAGCCCCGAAAATATTCCTGAAGCAGATACTTGCCGTTCCATCGGCTGCAAATTAGTCATGGAGGTAGGAGGAGGAAAAGTTCGAGCCGATACAGAACTGGATTCGAAGATTAAGGGATTTGGTGAGCATGAGACAGACAAGGTGGAAATCGACTGCCCCTACTGTGACAACCATCCCATATTAAAAGAGAAGTGCCTCCATTGCAGAACTACAGGTAAGGTAGATGTAGGAAAGTTAGAGTAAAGAGGGTAAAGAG
>JADHXB010000097.1 GCA_016783155.1 Dehalococcoidia bacterium | reverse complement strand
TGTCATTCTGAAGGAGCGAAGCGACCGAAGAATCTCCACTCAGGATAAACTCCGCGAAGAATCTCATCTCTTCCCTACCACCGAGATTGCCACGCCCCGATTGCATCGGGGCTCGCCATGACAGGTGGAACTGAAGGGAATGGCAGACAAAGGGGTGGAATAACGGGGTGAGGTTGCTAAGCCTTCTCAAGATTTGGTGGCAGCAGGTTGGGGATGCTGTCCGTGATAGGATAGTCGTGTTTGCATTTCTTACACAATAAGGAGCCGGTGACTACCTCCCCCTCTTTCTCTTCAGTTACTTTGAGTTCTAGCGAGCCTTTGCACACCGGGCAGGCCAGGATATCCATCAATTCTTTTTTCATCGAATGACTATCCTACTCTAATTTAGATAAGCTGTCAATCTGATTACGCCATTCATTTAGAGGTTTAGTTGTCATTGCGAGGAGCGCTAGCGACGAAGCAATCTCGTCCACTTTCCCTGTCATCGCGAGGAGCACAGCGACGCGGCGATCTCGGTGGTGGTGCAATGAGCTTGCCACGCTTCGCTCGCAATGACAATATTACCTACGTGTCACCCGCCTGCGGGTGACCGTCGTGATTTGCATTTGCTTGATGGGTCACCTGTGGGCAGGTGACACCTAGAGATGTCATCGCGAGGTGCGTAGCCCCGTGGTGATCCCATTCTTCACCCTCCTTGCCTCCAAGCCGACATTACGTTAGACTGATAGCAGCAATAGGAGCAGGTCTGTGGTACGGCTGACATTCTACGGCGGCATCAACGAAATCGGCGGCAACAAGATACTCCTCGAGGACGGAGAGCGGCGGCTGTTCCTTGACTTCGGCTTTCCCTACAAACGACACAAGCAATTTTATGAAGAATACCTGAAGCCTCGCGGTGGTGCCGGCTTGCTTGACCCACTGGCAATTGGCTTGCTGCCGCCGCTGGAGGGGCTTTATCGAGACGACCTGGTAACGCCCGGTCTCTGGGAGCAGTTTCGAAAAGTCCCTTCCTATCGTAAGCTTGACCGGCTGGACGGCATGCTGCTGTCCCATGCCCATCTCGACCACTCAGGTCATATCGCTTTTCTCAGGGAGGACATCCCTGTTTATTCCACTGTAACTACGGTCTTTATCGCCAAGGCTATTCAGGATTCAGGCAAGGCGGACTTCGACCAGCAGGTGTGTTACTTCGACCATAAACAACCAGGCCGTCCCTCGAATTGGAAACAGGAGGCGCTGCTTACCACCGACAAAAAGCAGCAGAGGCAGTTTTGCCTTGCCGATGCGGAGCTAAAAGCCTTAAGCGAAGATGCCGTTAAATTCTGGCTTAAATCACCGGCGCAAAAGCCCCTTATCTCCTGTCCGCTGACCGGCCACAGTGGCTGCAGCTTAAATCTGCGTTGTTTCCCAGTTGACCACTCCATCCCCGGCGCCTGTGCCTGGGGTATCGAGACCAACTCCGGCTGGATTATCTACAGCGGTGACCTGCGGCTGCATGGCAAACGGGGAGAATCTACCAGAAAGTTCATCGAGGAGGCTGGTAAATTGCATCCCAGGGTGCTTATCCTAGAAGGCACCAATGTGACCCGCGAAACGAATGTGGCTGAGCGCGAGGTGTATGAAAATGGTTTTAAGGTAATAAAAGGTGCTGTCGGACTTGTTATCGCCGATTTCCCTCCCCGGGATGTGAACCGACTGCTCACCTTCTTACAGGTTGCCCGGGACACGGGCAGGAAGCTGGCTATACTGCCCAGAGACGCCTATTTATTGAATACCATGCGTCTGCTGGAGCCGGAAATTCCTGACGTTGCTCATGAAGGCAGCATCGTCATATATCAGGACACCATTGCCAGCAAGAGCCCCAACTTGTGGGTACAGAACTTGTGCAAAGATTACAGCAGCAAGATGATTCTGGCGGAAGATGTCCGTTCTGCTGAGGACAAATTTATTCTCTGTTTCAGCTTCTGGGACATAAATGAATTACCCAGCCTTCGTCCCAAGCCGGGCAGCCTGTATGTTTTCAGCTCCAGCGAGCCTCATGATGAGGAGCAGGAGATTGACTTCCGTCGCCTGCACAAATGGCTGGAGCACTTTGGGCTTAGGGGATTTGGCTTGCCCGTAGAAAAGAACGGTGACTGGGAGATACCCGAAGCCGAGAGAGGTTTACACGCCTCCGGCCACGCCTGCGGCCCCGACCTGCTCGAGGTCGCCCGCGGGATAAAGCCCGAGGTTCTCATCCCCGTCCACAGCGAACACCCCGATTTCTACACGGAGCGGTTGGACGGCAGTGGAATTGATGTTGTTCTACCGGACGTGGGTGGCACAATTGAGGTGTGAAACTAAAACACATAGCTACCGCTCCGGATTTTTATGTACTTTTTTGTTGAAGACTTTATGTCCTGCCCTACTAAAAAGGACATCGGAAACGTCCTGATTGGATAATTGGGAAGGTTAATATAAATTAGACTAAACCCCAGGATGAACTAATAACTATATTCGTTGTAAAGTTGGAAGCTATATTCTTTCATGGTAATCCGGATGTTCCTTTAACCAAGTATAAGTAGATTGCACGGCGTTTATCTTGTGTGGATTATCGTGAAGTTCCAAGAGTTTAGACTTAGCTTTATCCATCTCTTGGATAACACGTGGTTGGCTTATCACATCCGCATCTAATGGTTTATAACCTAGTTGGTGCAGCCACAGGTTAAGATTTTCGATTATTTCCTCTAAAGCTAGTACGATGGCGCCTTTTGTATCTTGTGTTCCGAGTTCATGTTTTGTCTTGCTACCATCAGAGGCAATCATATCACGGTGTATGAAGCCGTGCGCGTGGTCATAGCGCACAAATGGGTGACATTTTACCTTGCCATCAGCAGTGCTGTGTAGTTCTGCTTGTATTACGAATCCTGTAACTAAGTTTTTATGGATGCGAAATATATTTCTCAGAATGACACGGGTATTTTTGTCCGAAGTGAGAGATAAGAGGAAATGCCGTTCATTATCTTTAGGATGAGAAAATTCAAGGTCTAAGGCAGCTAGATTAAAATCACGGACTGGTGTGTTTACAATATTAATCTGTATTTCGCTCGGGTCGAACCAAGTTATTTTGGGTTGTGAATGGCTTTTTATCCTCTGGTCTTTAAGGAAATAGCCTACCTGTAAAAGTCGCCCCAAGTTATCATGGTCGTACACAAAGGCAATTTTCTTGTTCGCTGACTGCGCTTCTCTCATGGCCCGAACTATACCGGGACCAGTGATATCATAGCGAGGTTCAGTCATTATAAAATGCCATTTTAGAATAGAGGGAATAAATAATCATCTTACAGTCAATTATAATCACTAGATGGGTGGTGTCAAGGGTTATATGGTTTTTTAGCGAATATTCTGATTAGGAGGTGTTATGATGCCAATTAACGGGGTAACTATCAAAAATTCAGTTGAATATCGCATGCTCATAAGGACAGCGCCAAGTTTGGCTAGGTTTGGGCGGGAAACCCTATCTGTTCAACCGGGGATGTCCTATACCAGCTTGATATCGGAGCTGGCTTTGGCTTCCTTGATGAACTGCAGCAGTATGCTGCTGCGCAGGTCGTTGCGGCTCTCCAGCGGGGCAACGAACTTGCCTTTAATCCAGATGTGCTGCGGCTCGACGAAGATTAGCACGCGGGGGCCGCTCATGGCTTCGTCAAGAAACCTGGGGTAACCATCCTGGAAGACCTCACTGGCCTGCTTCAGATAGACCTTGTCCTGGCTTTTCAATATTCTCTCGAGAAGATGGGTCGCCTTCTCCACATTGCTGTCGGTTGTTATGGGTATGCGCACCTCATCGAACATGTAGTCGGAGGAGATGGTCTCGAAGCCTGCCGAGTAGTCCTTGGAGTAGTTCAGTACCGGCTGGTCGAGTATTATGAGGTTGGGCACATATAGCAGTCTGCCGGTCACTTCGCCACCCAATTTCTCGTCCTCCCCCACCTCTTCAAGTGTAGTATGAAGCAGCCCTATGTGCCTTACATCGCCTTTCGTGTTGCCGATGCGAATTCTGTCTCCCAGGTCGTAGATTTTGGAAAAGGTGATGACAAAGAAGGCGACGAAGCTGGCGGTGTATTTCTGTAGAGCCAGCGCCAGTCCCAGGGCGATAATAGGTACATAGATGGCTACCTGAGGCAAAAATATTGCCGCCAGTATGGTAGCGGCTACAAATGCCAGAACTGCGGCGCATGTCACGATGGTTGTGATCAGACTTATGTTGCGCCGCTTCGCCTCGGTTTTGATTGCTTTAACCTTCGCAGAGCGCCGACTAGCATCGCCTAAAAGACGTTCGCTCTTCGTTGCTTTGTCCCTGTGGCTTGTTTGCGGCAAGCGCTTATTCTTTTTCACTTTAACTAAACTCATCTCCTGTTAACCGTCCGGATTTCTCAATACTCACTTAGCTATATGACAAAGGTGGGAGAGTGTAGCCCTCCCACCTTTCTGACTGATGTCATCTTTTATATATATCATTATACGTGTTCTCTGTTACTTGTCAAGGAACCGTATTCGTACAGTGCATTAGTGGCTGCTTGCCACTTCTGCCATTGCGAGGGTATAATTCTGAAGAGAAAAGGGATTTATATTTAAAAAACATTTGGATTTCGTAAGATTCCTATAATAGTGGAAAAGGAGGTGTATTATGAAATGTCCGGTATGTTCAAAGGAAATGGTTGGACAGGATTTTGGCATTAAAGTCGATGTCTGTAAAAACGGCTGCAAGGGAATTTGGTTTGACCACGAGGAACTGGTAAAGCTCGACGAAAAAAACGAGGGTTTGGGGGAGGCGCTTAAGGAGGCGTTGAATTATCCACGTGCCAATGATGGAAGTCGAGGGCAGCTTTTGTGTCCCAAATGCAATATTCCAATGCAGATACACAAGTATAAGAGGGCCAAGGAAGTCAATGTAGATGAATGTTACAACTGCGGCGGTTTCTTTCTGGATTCCGGAGAGCTTACTGAAATACGCGATACATATATGAGTGATGAAGAAGTGGCTGCCTACATGAAAAAACTTATTGATGAAGTTCCGGAATATCAGATGGCAAAGGCGGATATAAAAAGGATGGAAGAACGCGCAGAAGCGACTCGCAGGTATGCGAAATTTATGCGTATCAGCTATTGGCTGGGAAGAGAAAAATAAATATGCTTGATATTTCTGTCATTGCGAGCCTTCTCCCCTCTGTCATTGCGAGCGAAGCGCGGCAATCTTGGCGGTGGGGATAAGGTGAGATTCTTCGGTCGCTTCGCTCC
>JADHXB010000002.1 GCA_016783155.1 Dehalococcoidia bacterium | reverse complement strand
CATTCTGAGGGAGCAGAGCGACCGAAGAATCCCGTTAGGAAATCTAGTAAGGGTAACTTTAGATTCTTCGCTTCGCTCAGAATGACATGAGGGAGTGTTTGTTAGCTGGTTTCTATTATAGGCGTCTAGCTGCCCTTTAGCCCGAGCGAGATAACTCTAAGCAGCCCGGCTACACTCTTGGCATCGCAGATTTCCCCCGAAGCAATAAGGTCAGGTATCCGGGATAAAGGTACTCGAACTACCTCAATATCCTCAGTATCTTCAGCCTCGCGGCGGCTAGGTGTCAGATGCGTAGCCAGATACAGGTGCAGATACTCGGTGCAATAGCCGGGAGCTGCATAGAAACCACCAAGCTTATCTATCTTATTTGGCAAATAGCCTATCTCCTCCTGTAGCTCACGTCGAACACTGGCGATCGGCTGTTCACCTGGGTCAATGCCGCCAGCCGGAATTTCCAAGAGAGTTTTGCCTACAGCTTTGCGATATTGACGAACTAAGATGACTCTGTCCTTAGAATCTAGAACCACCACCGCCACACAATCGCTATGCTCAACAATTTCCCTGGTGGTAGTCTTGCCGTTAGGCTTCAGCACCGTGTCAACTCTTAGTTTTACCGCCCGGCCATCGTAAATCTGCTGGCTGGATAAAGTCTTCTCCATCTCACTTCTCACTTCTCAAATCGATAGATAAGAGCCACCTCATCGCAATCGGGAAACTTGGGACAGCGATAGCATTCAGACCACACCTTTCGCGGCAATTCCATCTTGTCAACCTGGTGAAAATTATGCCTTTCGAAGAAAGCCGGCTTGTAGGTCAGGCAAAAGACTGTAGGAATCCCCAATTCCTTGGCTTCATTGAGGCAGGCTTCAACAAGTATCGAGCCTAAGCCCTTGGCCTGTTTATCGTCGCTCACTGCCAGAGACTTAATCTCAGATAAATCAGCCCAGGTAATATGAATGGCAACACAGCCGATAACCTTTTTATCTCTATCCCTGATGACGAAGAAATCGCGCAGGTTCTCATACATCTCGCTCAATGCTCGAGGCAGCATCTCACCCTTATCGGCGAAGCTATTCACCAGTTCATGTATACGCTGGACATCATTTATTTTCGCTTTCTCTACCTTCATCATATCTTTCCTTTAAGGCTGCTTATACTCCTGCTGTCATTCTGAGCCCTTCGCCGCTGTCATCCTGAGGAAGCGAAGCGACCGAAGGATCTGGCTCAGGATAAACTCCGCGAAGAATCCAGACCCTCTGCTAGCGCTCAGGATGACAATTAAACACTTCCCTTTCCTTTGAGCCTTAACTCTAGATAGCTATAAAAATAAGCCTTAGGGCGAATTCTCAAGAACCGGGCCACATGAAGGCTACGCTTCACCTTTACTTCATCCCCGCTACGCAGTGGCATCTCTACCTGTCCGTCAATGCTGAGCATAGCTTCGTGTGTGGTAGTCACCTTTATCTGGATTTCGGCTTCAGCCGGTAGAACCACAGCTCTGTCCAGAGCCAGATGAGGGCAAACAGGCTTGAATATGATTTCCTTAGCCTGTGGATAAAGAATGGGCCCGCCAGCCGCCAGTGAGTAACTGGTGCTTCCAGTTGCCGTAGCCACTATAACGCCGTCAGCCCGATAGGTCGCCAGAACTTCGCCATCAACTTTGGTTTCAATCTGAACCAGCCGAGCTGAGTTCCTACGTCCCACAAAAACATCGTTCAGCACGTTAAAAACCTTGGCCTGAGACAGCACCTCAGCTTCCAGCATCGACCTCTCCTCAATCCAACCATCACCATCCAGCAGCCGAGGTAGCTTCTCAAAAGCCTCATCAGCTTTAAGTTCGGTCATAAATCCCAAGTTCCCCAGATTTATGCCTACGATAGGCACTGCATGTGGAATAACGGCTCGGACTGTACGCAGGATGGTGCCATCGCCGCCGATACTCAGCATTAACTCCGAATCAGCTATCTGGGGCTTCGCCTTATCCTCTTCCCAGGCTGAGCATGTCCAGGGGAGAATGTCACTGGCTTTCAGAAACTTCTCCAGCTCCTGACTGAATGCCTTAGCCTTCTCAATCTTGGGGTGATATAAAATGCCAACCCGTTTCATTTGCCTTTGGAGTCTATCACCGCCACCTAGAGGGTGTCAAGGAATGCTGGTAGCGAATGTCATTGCAAGCCATTCGCTCCTTGTCATTCTGAGCGCAAGCGAAGAATCTCTCGCTCAGGGTAAACTCCGCGTGGCAATCCCAGGGATGGCTTCAGGGCGTATATCCATCGCAATGACAAAAACTCTCCACGTTTAGCCTTGTTAAGCTAGACAAGTCGATGCTATACTGGGTTGATTAGAAAGCGAGGCAGGGGTTTTGATGAAACGAGTAGACGGTCGTGCTAATGATGAGCTTCGCCCAGCGAGTATCAGCCTGGGCTATCAGGCTTTTGCTGAAGGCTCGGCATTGATAGAATTAGGGCGTACCAGAGTGCTCTGTGCTGTGAGCGTGGAGGAGAAGGTTCCCCGCTTCCTCAAAGGTGAAGGCATTGGTTGGGTTACTGCTGAATATGCCATGCTGCCTCGTTCTACGCTCACTCGCACTCCGCGGGGCATCTCTCCTGAGAGGATAGCCGGTAGAAATCAAGAAATCCAACGTCTTATCGGTCGTAGCTTGAGGGCTGTTACCGACCTTGTGGCTTTGGGTGAAAGAACCCTTACTGTGGACTGTGATGTATTGCAGGCTGATGGCGGTACTCGGACCGCAGCTATAACCGGGGGCTATGTGGCTTTATTTGTGGCATTGCATAACTTGAAGAAGCAAGGCACATTAGCATCAGTTCCGTTGAATGGGGTGGTAGCTGCTACCAGTGTTGGCATTATGGGTAGGGAAGAGCTTCTTGACCTCTGCTATGAGGAAGACTACCGGGCGGCTGTGGACTTTAATGTGGTTATGACTGACAAGGGCGAGTTTGTTGAGCTTCAAGGCACAGCCGAAGGCGCGCCTTTTTCCAAAGAGACCATTGATGCTTTGCTCGCACTTGCTGAAAAGGGCATCAAGCAGTTATTCAAAATCCAGAAGGCGGCTTTGGCAGAGCTTGATTAAGGCCGAACATGTCCATCGCCAACAATAAGCCACTTGTAGCTGGTCAACTCCCTTAGTGCCATAGGGCCGCGGGCATGGAACTTTTGCGTGCTTATGCCTATTTCAGCGCCCAGGCCGAACTGGCTGCCATCGGTGAAGCGGGTGCTGGCATTGGCATAGACGCAGGCGGCATCCACTTCGTTAAGAAAGCGTGCCGCCGCCGATTTATCCTCGGTAACTATAGCCTCAGAATGCCCTGAGCCGTAGTGTTCTATGTGCTCTAACGCCTCGTCCAGCGAATCGACAACCTTAATCGCCGCAATCAAGGCCAGAAACTCTTTGCCCCAGTCATCAGCTTTTGCCGGAACGAGTTTGAGGGAAGTAATCGGCTTGAGAATGGTTAAAGCGCGCTTATCGCAGTGCATTTCCACACTAGCCTTTGCCCATTCCTGGGCAATTAAAGGCAAGTACCGTGGAGCGATTTCAGTATGAACCAGGAGGGTATCCAGAGCATTGCAAACAGTAGGCCGTTGAACCTTGGCGTTATAGGCGATGGCTACCGCCTTGTTTAAGTCAGCGTTTTTGTCCACGTATGTATGGCAGACGCCAATACCGCCGGTAACTACAGGCATGGCGGCGTTTTCAGCAACAGACTTGATCAGGCCGGTGCCACCGCGAGGAATTATTAGGTCTATAGTGCCCTTCATCTTAAGCATATAGTCGACCAGAGCCCTGTCCGTTGATTCTATAATCTGCACAGAGCCCTGTGGCACACCGGCTTTGTAAGCGGCCTCTTGAACAACCTTAGCCAGAGCCAGATTGGAGCGTAGTGCCTCCTTGCCGCCGCGAAGAATGACGGCATTGCCTGATTTAAGGCATAACACAGAGATGTCCACAGTGACATTGGGGCGGCTCTCGTAGATGGCGCCGATGACGCCAAGCGGTACGCGCTTCTTGCTGAGATGGAGACCGTTGGGCAAGGTGCGCTTTTCAATCACCTCACCTACCGGGTCAGCCAGGGCGGCTACGGTTCTCACATCATTGGCTATGCCCTCAAGCCGACTTGGATTCAGCATCAGACGGTCAAGCATAGCTGCACTCATACCGGAAGCTTCGGACTCATTATAGTCCTGGCTGTTGGCGGCTAGAATTTCGTTCTGTCTGGCCCCGAGCGCGTCGGCGATGCCGAGTATGGCTCTGTTCTTGACTTCGGTAGGCAAGGAGGCAAGCTTTTTTGAAGCCGCCTTAGCCGCTTTGCCTTTTTCTTCCAGTTCAGTTATCGCAGATTGCATATCGTCCCCTTTATATGAGCACCATATTATTCCGGTGTATCACCTCGGTGCCGTATTCGTAGCCGAGAAGGCTTGTGATTGTCTCAGACTGGGCGCCTTTGATTCTAGTGATATCCTGTGAGCTGTAGTTAGGTATGCCGCAGCCGATTTGGCTGCCTTTCGAGTCGAAAATATCCACGACGTCGCCACGCTCGAATTCACCTTCCATACCGACAACCCCGGCTGGAAGCAGGCTACGGTTCTGCTTCTTGAGGGCTAGGACGGCACCATCGTCGATTATCAATTTCCCCTTGCAGGCAAGCCGGCTCAGCATCCAGCGTTTCTTGCTCTCCAGCTTGCTGGTTCGTGATGGAAATATGGTGCCAATGCTTTGTTCAAGTGCGATTTGCTTCAGGACATCGGGCTTCCGTCCATTAGCGATAACCACGGTTACTCCTGAAGCCGTCGCTAGTTTGGCAGCCTCGAGTTTGGTTATCATGCCACCGACGCCGCAGGAGCTGGCAGTGTCGCCGCCCAGGCGCTCGATCTCGGCATCTATCTTTTCGACCCTGGGGATAAGCCTGGCTTGAGGATTAAGCTGCGGGTCAGCAGTATACAGACCGTCAATGTCGGTGAGCAGTGCCAGAAGGTCGGCATCTACCAGATTAGCCACCATGGCTGAAAGGTTGTCATTATCTCCGAAGGTAAGCTCACCGAGTTCATCTGTGGCGACGACGTCGTTCTCGTTCACGATGCAAATCACGCCCAATTCAAGCAAGGCTAGCAGTGTGTTGCGGGCGTTCAAATAGCCAGCGCGGTCAATCAGGTCAGACCTGGTCAGGAGCGCCTGAGCTACGATTATATTGTACTGACTGAAGAGCTGCTCATAGACATTCATAAGCTGACTTTGTCCTACGGAGGCGAGGACTTGCTTGAAGTGGATGGTTTTTCGTTCTTTGGATGTGACCAATTTTTGTCTGCCGGCGGCAACGGCTCCTGAGGACACGATGATTATCTCGTGGCCTTGCTGGTGAAGCTGAGCCACCTGCTCTGCGAGACTTGACATAATATTAGGCTCGAGGTGGTCAGTACCACCGGTGAGCAGGTTGGTGCCGAACTTAGCTATCAAACGCCGATAACGCATGGCATCTAATTATAGCGTGGCGAAAGATAGCCGACAAGTAATTGTACTCGTCAAGTACATTGGTGACGCCATGATTTTTCTGTCATTGCGAGGAGCGATAGCGACGTGGCAATCTCCAGGTAAGGTCGGCGCTCCAATTTAGCAGCCTCGACAATTGCAATGAGATTGCCACGCCTTCGGCTCGCAATGACGCGGTAAGCTGTCGCTCCATGGCAGAATCACCTAAAGTATCACCCATCTATCTGAACGAGATCAGAGTGTTTAGCAATTCTTTTTGTCATTCTGAGGGAGCGGAGCGACCGAAGAATCCGACGCAGGGTAAACTCCGCGACTGAAGAATCTGGAGACTCTTCGCTTTGCTCAGAGTGACAGGTTAATGAACACTCGTGGAGAATTAAAATATGCTGGGCGAGGCTTATGCCTCGCCCAGAGCAGGAATGAACTATATACTTTACAGAGGTTAGTAGCCTCTAGGCTGTCTTCTCCAGGCAATTAACCCTATGATTATCAACAGTATTGCGCCCGTGATGCTGCCGATAAGCCACCAGTTGATTTGAGATGTCTTGGCTGTCTTAACTATTTCAAATTCGCCACCTAGGCCAGCTACTTCTACCTGGTGCTTGCCGGCAGTATCTTCAGTTACGGTTAAGTTCACCGTTTGGCTTGTCCCGGGGGCAACGGTTACTTGCTTGGTTGACATAGCTGTGCCGTCGACTTTTAGCTCTAGATTGTAGTCTCCACTTTTTCTGCCGGTGTTAGCCACGTTAAGGCTGATGGTAACCTCCTGGTTGATCTGAGCCTGGGATGGGCTGATGGTCAGATTGCTCACCTCAAATTTAGCTGGCTCTGGCTCTGTAACCTTGGCTAAGACAGCGAAAAGCGAGAGGTGATTTAGCAGGCATTGTGCTCTTCCGACCTCGGCGACAGCACCTGGCCCTGATGCCAATGCCATCCAGCCTTCTTCGGTATCGTAATTGGCGATAAACACCTCCGAGGTGTTCTTGGGTAGCTCATCGGGCTCGTAGGTCAAAATCAGCCTGGCTGGTGGTGAGATGGTGACAGGCGATGGCGTTGTTGGGGGTATAGAGGAATAGGCATTGACCTCGTAGACTGGCCCGACTATTATGGTGTTTTCCGGAGTTGGAGGTCTGGCGGATGTCTCTCGGAATCTCAATATCAGTGGCACTGTATTGTCAGCGGAGGTTACTTTGGTGCCTTCATCGAGCTGAAGCGTATATTTGCCTGAAGCGTCCTTTGCCACGCAGGTTGTACAGAGCACTCCGTCCTTGGTCGCTCTGACTGTGGTTATTTGCCCCTGCATATCTGCAGCCAGTGTTATTGGGCAGGCAGCGTATGCTGGGGGTAAACTACCACCTCCGACACCACCACATTGTATGACATTAACTGAGACTGCGGCATTGTCGCCGTGCCCGGAGAACTGGTTAGCATCATAGATGACTTTAGGATAATAAGCTTTGGCGCCACCGGGCGGCCATTGGCCAAATACCGGATTATTGCCATACTCTGTCCATTCGCAGGGTGATTGAGCACTGGCTGGTATCATGCTCAAGGCTGACGCCATTGTGCATGATACCAGTATGGTTAGAATCACTAATCTGATTATGGCTGAGCTTTGCATTTGACTCCTGTTTTTAAAAGGAAAACCGACCCAGATGGTTTTGTTGCTTCAATTGTTTCTGTAGCTATTCATCGGGTGTCTCTGTGGGTGTATCAGCAGGCGCATCAGCGGATGCAACCGCTGCAGGCGCTGCCTTTTTACGGTCTTTAAGCCATCTCCAGCCTAGGATTGCCCATATGGCTAGCACCAGGATTATGCCCGTAATGCTGCCGATAAACCACCAGTTGATTTGAGACGTCTTGGCTAACTTAATCACTTCAAATTCGCCAGCTAGACCAGCTACTTCTATCTGGTGTTTGCCGGCGGTATCACCGGTTAAGGTGAAGTTAACTATCTGGCTTGCCCCGGCGGCAACGGTTACCTGCGTGGTTGACTTAACTGTGCCGTCGATTTTTAGCTCCAGGTTGTAGTCTCCACTTTTCCCGCCGGTGTTAGCCACGTTAAGGCTGATGGTAACCTCCTGGTTGAGCTGAGCCTGTGATGGGCTGACGGTCAAATTGCTCACCTCGAATTTAGCTGGTGCTGGCTCTTGCAGCTTGGCCAGGACAGCGAAAAGCGAGAAATGGGCCAGCAGTCCGTGTGCTTTGCCGATTTCAGCGACAGCCCCTGGCACTGGAGTCAGCGCCAGCCAGCCTTCTTCGGTATCGTAATTGGCGATGAACACCTCGATGGTGTTCTGGGGTAGCTCATCGGGGTCGTAAGTTAAAAGCAGTCTGGCTGATGGTAAGATGGTGATAGGCGATGGCGTTGTCTCGTGTGCGGAGGAGTAAGCGTTGAATTCATAAACTGGGCTGACTATGACAGTGTTTTCGGGAGTTGGTAGTGTAGCTGATGACTCGCGGCACGTCAACAGCAGTGGTACTACGTTGCCAGCGAGCATTGCCTTGGCATCCTTATCGATTTCGAGCGTGTATTTGTTTGCGGCATCCTTTGCCAGGCAGGTTGCACAGAGCACGCCGTCCGTGGTCATTCTGACTGTGACTACGTTGCCCTGCATATTTGCCGCCAGCGTTAGCGGGCAGGCAGCGTATGCTGGGGGTAAGCCACCCCCGCCGCCACCTGAGTAACACAACGTTTTTCCGCTAGGGCTGTTGGAAAGCGGTGTCCATGTCCCGCTGCCATCAGCCGCCTTGATAGCAAAGTAATACACGGTGCATGGATTTAGCCCGATGACGATAAGTGTCTCTGGAGAGCCGGGTGGTCCGGGGGGTGGTGGATTCGATAGCTGGGTGGCTGCCTGCCAGTCGGCCTCGGTATTGATAGGGGACAGGGAGTAGCGGATATCGTATTTAGTCCCAGGTCCCCAGTTAGGTGTATTTTGTGGAGAATCCCAGGTCAAGGTCAGGCTGGTGTAGGTCGGGTTGCTCACCGCCAGGATAATCTTATTACTGACTACGGTGAAGCTGCCGCTTAAGGCGTTACCGGCATAAGCCCCCGCCGGCAAAAAGCATAGCAGCAGGCTTAGCAGTAAGATGCCATATTTCAGCCCGGATTTGTTCATTTGTTCTCATGTTGGTAGTATGTGACTAGTAGTATCTTCTTCTCCGCATCATGAATATGATGACAATCAGTATCAAAATCACCACCCCACCACCTATGCCGCCGATGAGAAGCCAGTTGATACCGCCTGCCGAAGCTGTAGTTCCTCCGCCCAGCTCCAGCTTTTCTTCCTTGCTGGTGACATAGGGTTCACCACCGATATGAAGCTCCAGCTTAAAACCGTAACTTGCCTTCCGCCAGCCACCCCCGGGGATATAGTTGTAGTTCAAGCCGACTCTGCCTTTTTCCAGTGGGGCCAGCGTGGCTAGAGTGGTCTCATCTAAAGGAGCACCGCCTTTGGTTACTTTCAGTACCACCTTGGCTTCAGGAAATGCCTCAAGCAGATTGTTTACGGTGTAGACTACCTCGGCGAAAGCCAGCTCATTGGTCTCGGTATTGTAATTAGGGACGATGCCGAAACCTTCAAAGTAAACTGTTTTTATCTCCAGGGTGATTTTCTTGGTCTCATCGGCAGCGATGCCGAAGCTTTCATCAGCCAGCTTTTTGCCGGCGACATAGGCTTCAGCCAGGTAGTTTCCCGGCGCTACCTTCATCTTGATGCTTCCCGTCTCCGAATGGCCGACATTGAACTTTTGGCTGCCGGCTTGCTTATACAACTTGACTAGAGCCGGAATAGGCCCGCCGCCCGGGGTGACAGTTGTTACCTCGACCGAGGCGACTTCACCGGTAACGGTTAAATTGGCTGTTTGCCCGGCAGCCCCCAGAAGCTGGATGCCGGCACCTTCCTTATAGGCTTCGGCAGTGACCTTGAGCGTGTATTCGCCGGGGACTGCTGCCTCGGTGACATCAACGCCTATGGTCACCTTTTTCTGCTCACCTGCCTTGAGCGGGAAATCTTTCTCCGAAAGCAACAGCTCCACGCCGGTGGGGGTTTCTGTGGTCATCCTGATATTGAATTCCTCGTCGCTGTTGTTGAAGACAACCACATAGACGTCAGGTGTATTCAGGCTTGTACCCTGCGGTATTTCGAACTCCTGGCGGTAGAAGCTGCCTGACATCGCCAGCCCGCCGGCGAAAGCTGGCGGCGCCATGAGCAGGCTTGCCATTAACAGGAGACTTAGCAGGGCAAGCCATCCTGCCCTCAGTTGCTTTATTGAAACCACCATATCAAATCCTTTTCTGAGCGCATTTACTAACGCTCCATACACAATTTAGCCTCGACCCTTGCCGTCACCTGTAGACTCGACCCTTCAGGGTCGAGGTCCTGAGGCTGATCCTTCGCTAGTACTCAGGAGAGGGCCTTGGGCTACATTATAATTATAAAGTAAAACAATGTTGAAGTCACGAGGCTAAAGTCTGGTGGCTACACCTAATTTGTCATCGCCTGTAGCCTGAACCTCCAAGATATTAAAGCTATACCTCGGCCCTTGGGGGTCATGGCGGCGAGGCTGAAGCCTCGCCGCCACATTGGTAAACAATTTAAGAAGCCTAGCGGTTGGCAATTTGATAGTAGATACTGCCGCTGTAAGTATCAGGGACAATGCCTGCGGCACTGAGTGATAGCCACAAGGTGTTGGTGTTAACGGTATCGCCGGCTTCTGCGGTTATTAGTCC
Source organism: Dehalococcoidia bacterium (assembly GCA_016783155.1). GTDB lineage: Bacteria > Chloroflexota > Dehalococcoidia > GIF9 > UBA5629 > 9FT-COMBO-48-23. The sequence continues at coordinate 48,456 of JADHXB010000002.1, read as the reverse complement.
GGTGTTATCTATAGCATTATAGGTGTTGGTGGCAGTAATTGCAGTAACATTGTCGCTGGTGTCATTAGCCTCGAGGGCAAACTGACTGTCGGCAGCGGGTGGATTACCACCGGTCACATCAAGGGTTACGGTATCAAGGCTGACAGCGCCGACCCAGTCTGTTGACTTGATATCTTCCTCGTAGTCGCCGTTGGCGATGTAGTTAACGTCTATGCCGGTCTCTGGATTGTAAGTAGCATTCTCGAAGACCAAGCCCAGAGGCACTGCACCCCAGTTAACTGAGGCGGTATTCACAGTGATTTCGCCAAACCAGTTCATTGCCGTATCGCGGTCGTATAGTTCACCTGTTTGGGCGGTCTTATTGGTTGCCAGACCCTGAGCATCCCAATAAGCCGGCGCGATGCTCTCGGTGGCTACCTTGCCTGGCGTGAAGGCGAATATCCAGTCGCCGGTGGTGGCGTTCAGGTCTGCTGGTTGAGAACAGTCGCCTGAGTCTATCGACCAGGTGGTGCTGCCGCCGGTGGGTAACATCGCCCAGGCTAGCGGGTCGACGGTGCAGGTGAGTATGGCGCAGGTCTGAGTATCGGGTATGATCGGTGCAACAGGGTCGCCGCCGCTATCGTAGAATAGGGTTACCTTGACCGTGCTGAGGTGCTTCAGTTTATTTATGGAGCCAACCGTTACCTTGCAGTAGTATTCGGTTTGCGGATTCATGTCGGTGGCTGGTAAGGTGCACCCAATGTCGGTATAGATTCCTATTGCGTCCACGGTTGGTGGTAGGCCGGATGCGCCGAAGCTCCCGGTGGTTGTTCCTTCAGCGGCATAAGCTGCTGGCGCCAGCAGCAAAGCTGCCACTAAGGCAATTGCGATAGATAACTTCGTTTTGAACATTTTTCCTATTTTAACCTCCTTATATGTTAATTTGGTATTTTATTGCAGGTACTTTAACAGCGCCTTTCGTCATTCTGAGGGAGCAAAGCGACCGAAGAATCTGGAGACTCTTCGCTCCGCTCGAAGTGACGAATTACTAAACACTCTTTGTTATTTTAGTGAATCAACTCCTTATTTGTCTGAAACAAAAACCGACCCATTTTTGGGTCGGTTTCACTATTGGCTCGGCACCGGCCAAGTGGCCAAATTACGGCCGGTGCTTCATCGCCTCCCAATAAAAGTTGTATTTAAATTATATCTAGGCGATATATTCGCATATAGTCCTGTTGTTGTCAAGTATCTTATCCTATCAGGACTTTACCATAGCGGGACTATTTTACTACGGAATGTGGTACCTTTGGGGGATTGTCTGGTGGGATGAGCAACGTAGCGGTGAGGTTTTAGCCCCGCCGGAAGTCAGGACTATTTTACTACGGAATGTGGTACCTTTGGGGGATTGTCTGGTGGGATGAGTGACGTAGCGGCGAGACTTTAACCTCGCCGGCGCGACTTTTTCTCTGTCATTGCATCTTTTTACCTGTCATTGCGACCTCTTTCATCCTGTCATTGCGAGCGAAGCGTGGCAATCTCAGTGGCAGGGAAGACGTGAGATTCTTCAGTCACGGAGTTTACCCTGAGTCAGATTCTTCGGTCGCTTCGCTCCCTCAGAATGACAGGATGTAGAATGAGATCGCCACGTCGCTCTGCTCCTCGCGATGACAGGAAAAAGAAACACCCCTCGCGATGACAGTTTACCTACGTGTCACCCGCCTACGGGTGACCGTAGCGGTTTGAATTGCATGGTGGGTCACCTGTGGGCAGGTGACACCTAAAAATCACTCTAACTCTCTCCCGCCGGGGGAGAGAGAACAAGGGTGAAACTCTTTTCTGCCAGGAGAGAGAACCTTGGGCGACCTTAAAAGGTCGCGGCTACATGTTTTATTGTTGTCTATACGACTAGGTCTAGCGTTCGGCAATCTGGAAGTATATGGTGCCGCTATAAATCACCGGGACGATGCTCGTCTCACCGAGCGATAGCCACAAGCTGTTGGTGGTAACGGTAACGCCGTCTTCGCCGGTGAGGCTTCCGCTGGCGTTTATATGTTTGTAGAGCGTGGTGACAACAACTGCATCACCCAGGACAGCGGTGTTGTCTGCCATGAGGGAAAACATGCTTGCGGGGGGTGGGTTGCCGTCGGTCACATCGAGCGTTACGCTCTCACCACTGCCGGTCCAGGTGCCTAATGACCTGATATCCTCAAAGTAGTCGCCGTTGGCGATGTATGTAATGCTTGCGGTCTCTGGATTCTCAGGCACAGTTTCGAAGGTCAAGCCCAGAGGCACTTCGCCCCAGTCCACTGACGCGGGCACAGTAATCTCGCCGTACCAGTTCATTGCCTTATCGCGGACATACAGTTCACCCCATTGGTCGGCCTTATTGGTTGCCAGACCCTGGGCATCCCAATCAGCCGGCGCGATGCTCTCGGTGGCTACCTTACCTGGTACGAAGGCGAATATCCAGTCGCCGCTGGTGACATCAAGATTTGCTGGCTGGACACACTCACCAGGCACTATTTCCCAGGTGGTAAGAGGATTAGGAGGAGTATTGTTGGGTTCAATGGTCCAGCTTGGTGGTGGGCCGACAGTGCAGGTGAGTATGGCGCAGGTCTGGGTACCGGATGTTGCCGGTGCGATGGGGTCGTTGCCGGCGCTGTCATAGAAGAGGGTTACCTGGATTGTTTGAAGGTAGCTCAGATTATCGTCGCAAGTAATTGATGCCTTGGCGTAGTAGGTGGTTTGTGGGTCCATTGAAGTAACGGGAGGTCCGAGGCAGTCTTGGGTGGCATAGATTTCTATGGCATCTACAGTTGGTGCCGTCGCTAAAGTGTTGGTGAAGGTGACGGTGCGACTGGGCTGAGCTGCTGATAATACTACACTGATAGTGTCACTCGGCGAACAAATATAGTATGCCTTTGTGGTCTCGGTTATGGTGTAGCTACCAAAGGGCAGGTTGCTAAGTATTTGTTGTCCGCCGCCAGCCGCGATATTGAAATTGCCTGAAACGGTGCCCGGGCCGGTGTAGTTGAACTGCCAGTTACTGCCTGGTGACGGTCCTACCACCGCCTTTTCCACCGTGATGGAGCCCTTTGCAATTATAGGAATGGCCGTGGTAGAGTCTTGCGAGTCTAATCTAGGTGACTGGTCATAGTTTGGATTTTTAGGGTCAGTTGACCATCCTATCCAATAATTGGCCAGGTCAGCGATGTCGTAGAGTCTTATATAAAGGTCTGCATAGTTACCGCCTGAATTTAACCTGTAGCCGGCTATGTCCGTGTCGGTGATAAGGTCGCCAGCAGGGTTTGAAGGTGTTCCCAGGTAAACTTCCCCAATGCCATCCCCATTTGTATCCTCTACGTAAAACAAGTATTCCCAATTATAGACGGTGCCACCTGAACTCCCCGGCAAGGTCATATCATTATTCGTATCAAAAAACCATTTGTATCTACCATATTTGTTAGTAGTTTTGAGAGCCGCAGGCTCGACGGTCCTAAGTCTCAGATAAAGGTAGTCACTGTCCGCTTGGTAGTATGACTCCAGTACATCGCGGAAATCGTCCCCTCCGCCTTCGTTGACATCTGTACTGATGCTTATCCAGCCGGTGGGCCAAGTTGGTTGGGCAAATGCGGCAATCGGGCTCAAACAAGGAAATAGGAATGACATTGCCAGCACTAAGGCTACCAAGCCGCGAAAGACGTTATTCAGTGTAATCAACCTGTTCCTTTTGTTCATAGTTACCATGAAATCCGTTGCCTCCAGCACTCCCACTTAAGCAAAAACCGACCTTATGGGTCGGTTTCACTACTAGCTCGGCACCAGCCAAGTGGCCAAATTGCGACCGGTGCTTCATCGCTCCCCATTTGATGTACTCGCTGGCTCGCTGGTTTGTTGCGAGCTTTCGTTCGTATTGTATTTAGCTGAAGCATAATCGCATATAACGTAGTAGGTGTCAAGTAACTTATCCTAACAAAACCTCACTTTATAGTACCCTTTTCCTAGAATCGTTCAAGGCTAATCTACTACATCGTTCGGTACCTTTAGGTGATTGTATAGTGAGCTAAGTTGAGTTAAAGTTTATATAGGATAACCTAGAGTTGTTATGAGGAGTTTTGGTATGGCGCGGCATAGTCGAAAGAATGGAATGTTGACAGCACGGCAGGTAGCCCAGATGCTCAACGTGCACATTAATACGGTGCGACGGTGGGATGTGAGGGGAGTACTGAAGGCTTACCGCATCGGTCCGCGAGGCGACCGTAGATTCAGCAGGGAAGATGTTGCCCTGTTCCTTGCCAATAAGTAGCTAGCTGAAAGGCTGGACGAGTAAGCATTTCCTGAACACGGCAGCGAATAAGTCCGTACCACGCAGATTGATTCCCCCCATTTAAGCCACGACCCTTATGGTCATGTCCTATTTAAGTTAACAGTGTGCGTTGTTCATATATAGGCTATCTTGAGACCCTTCGCTATCGCTCAGGGTGACAATGACGAAACTGTCATTCTGAGCGTAGCGCAAGCGGAGTCGAAGAATCTCTACCAAGAGTATGTAGTGTAAACATATTTTGTCAATGCCCATTAAGGTCGTGCCCACGAGACTAAAGCCTCGTGGGCACATCTATTCAGGATAGCTCTCTCCTCCAAAGAAAAGCCTGAATAGATGTGCCATTAACGTGTACATCTCCTTGAAGGCTGTTATAGGACTCTAATACTGGTTTGAAAGGCGACTAAATGCTACATGAGAACGTTACCTACAGGTGATTCGCAAACGGGCTGGGCCATGTAAACTAGCTCTGGTATGACTAGAACGAAGTTTAAATGGTTCCCAGTTTTTTTCCTCCTCTTCTGTTTAGCGGCAAGTTTCCTGTCCTTTCAAACTTTCCCAGGCAGCCCTGAGGCTGAGCGAGGCTCTGTGGCTGTCATCACTTCCGAGCCCGAGCCTGCCAGCTATGAATCGTTTGCGGTAGCTTCTAATGATGATTATTCTGGCAGGCAATGGGCTATTCCGAAGACTATGGTGCCTCAGGCATGGGAAGTTACATCGGGAGAGGCAAGCGTTGTTATCGCTGTCTTAGACACTGGGATCGATAGTGAGCATGAGGACCTGGTCGGCAAGGTGATAGCTGAAGTCAATTTCACTGATAGCCCGACCGCTGATGACATATATGGGCATGGTACGCATGTTGCCGGCATTATTGCCGCTGCGGCAAATAATGGTGCAGGTATTGCCGGCGTGGCGTGTGACTGTCGTTTGATGAATGTCAAAGTGGCTGATGATTACGGTATATTTTATGGTTCCGTAGCGGCTAAAGGTGTTAGGTGGGCGGTGGAGCATGGTGCTAAGGTTATAAATATGAGTCTGTTCAGCACTGAACCATCACGGGACCTGGAAGAAGCAATTAACTATGCCTGGAGCAAAGGAGTTGTTGTGATAGCTGCATCCGGTAACTGTATAGGTACAAAGATAGCCTATCCAGCTTATTACTCCAGTTGTCTTGCTGTGGCAGCTACTGACAGTAATGATTGTTTGGCCTCGTGGTCGAGCTGGGGTGATTGGGTAGATTTAGCCGCTCCCGGTGTGGACATCTATTCCACATTGCCTGGTGATCGATATGGCAGTAAAAGTGGCACTTCAATGGCTGCAGCTCATGTGTCTGGGTTGGCTGGTCTTCTTTTCGCCCTGAGAAGTGATAAGAATAGTAAGGGTTTTATCAGTGATGAGGTGAGAGCAGCCATTGAGGGTAGCTGTGATGCGGTTGACACCAGTGCAGTTAAAGGACGTATCAACGCTTTTCATGCAGTAAACAAGGCATTAACCTCAAAATAGCCTTTACAATTTCATTGCCCCAGAGTATAATCTGGGGCAATGTCCGACATCAATCAAGACCTGCTCGGTTTTCTGACCAAGGTATCCGCTATTCTCACCCAGCAAAACTGCCCAGCTTATGTAGTCGGCGGCTTTGTCCGCGACTGGTTGCTGGACAGGCAGACAGCAGATGTTGACATTGCCGTATGTGGCGACGCCTTGAGTATAGCTCAGGATGTAGCAGAAGCTGTTGACGGCAGGTATGTTTTGCTGGATGAAGCCAATAGGGTGGCCAGGGTGGTTGTTGCGGATGAACAGATGTGGCACTTGGACTTCTCTTCTTTCTCAGACGGTATCCAAAGTGACCTGGCACGGCGAGATTTCACCATTGATGCCATGGCGGTGGAGCTTCAAGGCGTCATTTCGGGGTCTGCACAGCTTATTGACCCTTTCTCTGGAGAAAGCGACTTGAAGGAGAGGCTGGTGCGGGCGGTGAACCAGAGGATTTTCGTGGAGGATGGGGCAAGGCTGCTTCGGGGTGTCAGGCTGGCTGGTGAGCTTGGTTTCAGGATTGAGCCTGGAACCGAAAGTTTAATTCGAAGAGACTGTCGAAAGGCTAAGCTGGTTTCTGGCGAGCGACTGCGAGAGGAGATGGTGAGGATACTGGCTTTGCCCGGCTCCGGTGAAATGGTGCGCTATCTGGATGAGTTAGGCTTGCTCACCGAGATAGTCCCTGAGCTCAAAGAGCTTAAGGGGGCGGAGCAGCCGAAAGAGCATTATTGGGACGTTTTTGACCATTCAGTGGAGGCGATGGCTGCTGCCGAGTTTTTGCTCCGGGAGAGCTTGTGGAAATATGGTAAAGAGGATTTGTTGAAGGTGACCCCGTGGTCGGAGGAGATAAGTCGGCATTTTGATGAGGAGGTGTCCAGCGGCAGCAATCGAAGGCTGATGCTTAAGCTGGGGGCATTATTGCATGATATTGCCAAACCAGCTACCAGGACAGTCGATGAAACAGGCAGAACACGTTTTTTAGGACATGCCAAGCAGGGGGCAGCTATGGCAGTCGGAGTTTTGGAGAGGCTGCGGTTCAGCAGTCGGGAGATAAGATTGGTGGAGAATCTGGTTTATCACCACCTCCGCCCCGCCCAGATGTCTAACGAAGGTTTGCCTACAAGTCGGGCTGTTTATCGGTATTTTCGTGATACTGAGGATGCTGGTATCGACGTTTTGTTTGTAGCCCTGGCTGATTATCTGGCTACTCATGGACCTCGGCTTGACATTGAGGAATGGCAGCAGCATAATCAGTTGATTGGCTATATATTGGCTGAGCATGTGAAGCAGGAGGCTGAGATTTTGCCGGTCAGGCTAATCGATGGGCATGATTTAATGGATATCTTTGGCTTGAGTCCAGGGCGTCTGATTGGTGAGCTTCTGACCGAGGTACGTGAGGCTCAAGTGGCTGGTGAATTGAGCACACGGGAGGAAGCCATAGCCCTGGTGCGCAAGGAATTGGGGAAACGACAGTGCGGCATGGCCTGTTAATGGCTCACTAACGATTTTTGTTATTCTGCGCTCTTCGCTTCGCTCAGAGTGACAATTGGAGACAATTAATGCTATTAGGAACAGGTGGTTAGTTGAAAAGAGGAAATACCCCTCTACTCATTTTCATACTGATTCTATTTGGCTTCTGCCTGTGGGTGATATTGCCAGGTAGCGGAATATTTGGCAGAGATGAGTTTAAATTAGGACTTGACCTTAAGGGAGGCAGTCATTTAATTTACAGCATCGACTTAAGCAAGAAAGACCCGGCACAGACAGATGCTGATGTTATCGAGGGTGTGAAAAGCAAAATTGAACGTCGAGTTAATGCCTATGGTGTGACCGAGCCTATAGTCCAGACGATTCGGAACGAACGAGGTAGCTTCGTTCTTGTCCAGCTTCCCGGAGTCAAGGATATTGACGAGGCGATGAAGCTTATCGGCCAGACGGCTGAGCTTGATTTCAGAGAGATTGTGCTTGATGTGGACGGCAAGCCGGTGCTTGATGAGGAAGGCAGAGAGCAGTGGGTCAAGGCTACAGCCCGTGGCAGCGACGAGCAGGAAAGGGAGCTTACCGGCAAGTATCTGAAGCCGAATGCCCAGGTAGATTTAACGCCGCAGACAAATGAGCCCGAGGTGGCTTTCGAGTGGAATTCTGAAGGCGCCATCCTTTTTGAGCAGATTACCCAGCGCAACTTGCAGAAGCCTCTGGGTATATTCTTGGACGACCAGCTTATCTCGGCGCCAACGGTACAAGCCGTGATTAAGGAGAGAGGGGTTATTACCGGTCTGAATCTAGACGAAGCCAGGACGCTAGCTATACAGCTTAACTCGGGCTCTTTGGATGTACCCCTGACTGTAGTTGAACGCAGAGATATCGGTGCCACCTTGGGGGAGGATTCTCTGAGGAAAAGCCTGATGGCAGGGATAATCGGGGCAGCCATGGTGGTTCTGTTTATGATTGCCTATTACCGCTTCTCCGGTTTTGTGACCTGCCTGGCGCTGGTGGTTTTCGTGGCATTGAACCTGGCTATTTTTAAGCTGCTCCCCGTTGTTTTGACGCTCCCGGGTATTGCTGGCTTTATTGTATCCATAGGTATGGGAGTAGATGGTAATGTTCTTGTGGCTGAGCGTTTGAAAGAGGAATTGAGACGTGGGCGTACGCTTGGGGCAGCGATAGAGGAGAGCTTCCGCCAATCATGGTCAGCTATTTTTGATGCTAATGTAACCGTCTTCATCGTCTGTGCCGTCCTTTACTGGCTCGGAAATACATTCGGCAATTTTTTGGTCGTAGGTTTTGCCACCACTCTGTTCATCGGCACGGCTTTGAGTATGTTTACACAGGTTGTTGTTACTAGAACTTTTATGCGTACATTTGTAGGGCTTGGCGTGGCAAAAAGCCCGGCTGCTTATGGAGTATTGAGGCAATGATTGATTTGGTTGGTAAAAGAAACTGGTTTTTTCTCATCTCGGCTATTGTAATCATCCTAGGCATAATATCGCTGGCTGTTTTCGGACTTAAGCCAGGGGTTGATTTCAGCAGTGGCACCGCCATGACCTTGACTTTCGATAAGGAAGTAGAGCTAAGCCAACTGCGTCAGGAGTTAACTGAACTGGGTTATGATGAGGCTGTGGTTCAGCCTGCTGGCGGAGGTGATTTCTTTGTTCGTCTCCCTGAGATATCTGCCGAGGAAACCACAAAGCTAAAAGAAAGTCTGGAGACGGGGCTAGATACTACGATTACAACCAGCAGCCTTTACAGCGTTTCGCCGATGGTAGCCAAGGGAACGGTGCGTAACACTATTATCGCTGTCGTGGTGGCTTCAATAGGCATTTTGCTATATATCTCTTGGGCATTCCGCAAGATGCCCAAGCCCATCCGTTGGGGTACCTGTGCCATTATTGCCCTGGTACACGACTTGGTGATAGTTATTGCCGTGTTCTCCATTCTGGGTTGGGTGGCTGGTGTGGAGATTGATGCCTTGTTTGTTACCGGCGTGTTAGCGGTTGTCGGCATAAGTGTGAATAACATCGTGGTTGTCTTTGACCGTATTAGAGAGAACTTGAAGCGAGGGGTGAGCCGCGACTTTGAAGTGATAGTAAATTACGGTATCGTCGAGTCCCTGGGGCGCTCTCTAAATACAGGGCTAGCTACTCTATTCGTTATAGTAGCGCTCTATCTGCTCGGTGGAGTGACTACGCATAGTTTGGTGTTGGCGCTTCTCATCGGCATTGCTACTGGGATCTATTGTTCTCTGTGCATTGCCGGGCAGCTTTTGGTAGTTTGGGAAAAAGGCTTTACTTCTCGGCAAAAGGCAGCTACAAGTACCGCCTAAGTGGAATCGCTGCGAGGCTTCAGCCTCGTCGAATTGTCTCAAACGCTATATCAAGACTCTATCTGGTGGATTTTCCTCGCCATTTTTATGAAGTTATCAAAGTTGACCGGGCTTGAGTTCGCCTCTTGTTTGCCCAGAGGGTCAGAGATTTGACGGTTTCCCCTAAGCATGTCAAGAGTGGCGGCTATAGATAGAGATAGCGCCTCAAGGTTGTAGCCGCCTTCCAGAGTAAAGACCATACGTCCTTGACATAACATATCAGCCAGAGTCTTTGTGATTTCTGCCAGGCGGGCGAAGCCGGAGACACTCATCTGCATCATGGCCAGGCTGTCAGCCCAGTGGGCGTCATAGCCGGCGGAGACCAGGATTAGTTGTGGCTCGAAACGCTCGGCTACCGGTGCCAGGATGTCTTCGAAGACTGCCTGATATTCGTCATCTCCCCAACCAGCCAGCAGCGGCACATTAACGTTAAATCCTTCGCCATCCCTGGCTCCGGTCTCATCGATACTTCCGGTTCCCGGGTAGAAGGGATATTCGTGGACAGAGAAGTAGAGGACATGGGGATCGGCATAGAAGGTGTCCTGTGTGCCGTTGCCGTGGTGGACATCGAAATCGATGATGAGGATTCGCTTGATATCGAAGTTGGCCAGGGCATACTTGGCGGCTATGGCAATATTATTGAATATACAGAAGCCCATTGCCTGCCAGCATGTGGCGTGGTGTCCCGGTGGTCTGACTAAAGCGAAGGCGCTGTTAACCTGCCTGTTCATCACTGCGTCAACTGCTGTCAAAGCGCCACCGGCAGCATAGATAGCCGCATTGTATGAGCCAGGCGATGTTACGGTATCAGGGTCAAGCCAGCCGCCGCCTCTTTCCGCTTGACTTTGGATTCGGGAGATGTATTCGGGGGCATGCACTGTCGCTAATTCGTCAATTGTGGCGGCGCGTGGTGATAGTAAAGAAAGCTTGTCTTTCAGGTGGTTCTCCTCGAGGTGGGATATTGTGTCTACCAGTCTCTGGGCGTTTTCGACATGGGTGCCAGTATCATGCTCGAGATAAACTGGGTCGTAAATCAGGCCAACTATCATTATGGCTCTGTCTCTTAATTAGCTGTTCAGCAGGACATCCGTCAGGGAAGAATACCCATATAATATCAAAGCTGGCTCAGGTGAGCAATATATACTGTACCTTTTGTCATTGCGAGCGAAGCGTGGCAATCTCTGAGATTGCTTCGGGGCTTAATGCCCCTCGCAATGACAAACGAGCACTCTCATTCAGGATTTGTTTTGTACCTACGTGTCACCCGCCTACGGGTGACCGTCGTGGTTTGTATTGCATGGTGGGTCACCTGAGGGCAGGTGACACCTAACGAATGGGGTTACATCATGAACGAGATTTTCCGGTCGAGATCCTTCGCTTCGATCAGGATGACAATAAGGTGAAAGGCTCATAGTGACAGTTTACTGATTGTGAGCGGCCTATTATTTCGAATTTGTTTTACCGGGGCATAAGTGTTAAACTCGTAGCCCGAAAAGCGAACTATTGCAAGGAAAAGTTGCCTGATGTTTTCAACTGAAAAAGGCGCTGCTAATCTCTTAATCGGGGTTGTTGTCAGCCTGATACTGCTCAAGGTTGTCGCTGGCTGGATTAGCGGCAGCATTAGTGTGTTTGCCCAGTCGGCGGATAGCTTCCTTGACCTCTTTGCTGGACTGGTCACATTTTTTGCTGTTCGCGTTGCCACTAAGCCGGCCGATGAGGAGCATCCCTTCGGACACGGTAAGGTGGAAGATATGGCCGGTGTGGTGCAGGGGATACTTATCTTTATTGCTGCCGTACTGATAGTCTGTTCGTCAGTTTGGCGCATAATAAACAGGACTCCTGTTGAACTGGCCGAAGCAGGTATGGTAGCGATGGCAGTTTCTATGATTGCCAGTATTCTGCTTTCGCGCCACCTGCTAAAGGTTTCCCGAGCTACTGGCTCGGTGGTACTGGAGGCTAACGCCCGCAATATAACTGCTGATATATACTCGACTGCAGCGGTGCTGGTTGGACTGCTGGTGGTGCGTTTCACGGGTCTCAATATTCTTGACCCGGTAATTGCTATAGGGATTGCCATTTACATTGCAAAGATAGCCTATGATGCCATAAACAAACCGCTTCTCGGGCTGGTGGATGCCAGCCTTCCTCATACGGAGCAGACGGTGATAAAATCTTGCTTGGCCGAGCAAGGCAACCAGATAGTTGGTTTCCATGAGTTGCGCACCCGCCGCTCTGGAAACCAGCGCTATATCGATCTCCATCTGGTAATGGCCAAGAATATCAGTCTGGAGCAGACGCATCGGGTATGTGATTTGTTAGAGCACGATATACAGGCGAGATTGCCCCGAACCAATGTTACCATTCATGTTGAGCCCTGTGACGGCAAATGCGAGTATTGCTCCGCGAATCCCTCTGCCTGCCAGACCAAGTAGATAGCTTATAGGATTTATGGATCTCTTAGTCTGGCTATTCTTCCAGGTAGACTTCGCTTAAAGTGGGGATGCCCTGGACATCTAGCTTATAGTTCTTGACATAAGGTTTAACCAGGAGATAGGTCTTGCCGAACCACAGAGGCAAGCAAGCGGCTTCATCCACCAGTATCTGCTCGGCTTGCTGGTACAGGTTAAATCTCTTGGTCTGATCCGGTTCTACGCCTGCCTGGTCGAGCAGAGTGTCTACATATGAGTTGCTGTAGTTGCCGGTGTTATACTCAGCACCCGTGTGGAATAGCACGTCCAGGAAGTTCTGTGGGTCAGGGTAGTCAGCGATCCAACCGGTAACAAACATTTCATCGGCTTCCTCTTTTATGAAATAGGAGAATATCTCTGGCTCAAGCTGTCTTACGGTTACTTCAACTCCAAGGTTTTCTCGCCAGTCTTGGATAATGGCACCTAAATATTCTGGTATATTGCCTCCCCAGCCGGAGGTGGTAAGCGTAATAGGTGGTAGGTTGGCAGCATTGCCGTATTTTGAGCTGGTGATAAGGCTTTTTGCCTTAGCTATATCGTAGCTAAGCTCATTCAGATTTTCGTTATAACCGGGCATGTTCAGCGGCAGAATGCCATCGGCTTCGGTCATCATCCCTTTGAGGATTAGCCTGATAATTTTCTCTTTGTTTACCGCGTGGCAAAAAGCTTGGCGGATGTTGACATCATCGAAGGGCGGCTTCTGGGTATTGAAGCCTACGTAAAAGAGGCTTAGCTCGGGAAATATAGCCAATTCTTTGTAGAAAGGGCCGTTTTCATCCGTCGCCCTATCGATGTAATATTCGTTGACCTCGGCCACGTCGATCGCACCCATTTCATACATTGCCATAGGCAAACCAGCCAGAAGGTGATAGGCGGCTTTTTTGATGGTGGGGGGCTGACCATAATAAAGCTCATTTGGCTCCAGCACTAACATCTCATCCTCTTTCCATTCTTTAAGCTTGAAGGGGCCGGTACCGTTTGGCTTTAGCCACCATTTTTTGTCTGTTTCTACATTAGCTATATCAACTACAAAAGCGGTAGGATAGGTCATCTTAGCTAGGAAGTAAGCCTTAGGAGCGTCAATAGTGACCTTCAGGGTGTAATTGTCAATGACTTCAACGCCGCTGATTTCTGTAGCTTTGCCTTTCAGTACATCTTTCACACCGACGATATCACCTAAATAAGTGGCTGCTGTCTGCGAGCCGGTTTCAGGATGGCAGGCTCTTTCCCAGGAATACTTAAAGTCCTGGGCAGTAACCTCCTTTCCATCGTGGAACTTTACTCCTTTGCGTAAATAGAAAGTGTAGGTCTTACCATCATCGCTTCTTTGCCAGCTTTCGGCGATGTCAGGCACTGGCTTTGCCTCGTCACCGAGGCGGACCAGGCCACTGAAGATTTGCAGGATGTAGGTATGTGAGGTCATCTCACCGGAGATAGCCGGGTCAAGTGTCATGGGGCCGGAATCCCATAGGTTGAGAACTCCCTTTTCTTGAAAGGGAGTGGGTATTTCCGTCGGTGGGCAGTTAATGACGAAAGGCAAGGTAACTAGAGCACAAATAAGAGCACCTAGTAATGTAAATTGCCAGGCTTTTTTCATTTGTTTTTAGACCTCAAAATAGATTTTTGGCTTTCATGCTTAAATGGTCTCTGTCGCAGACAATTATGTGGTCGAGGACTTCGATACCTATGATTTCACCGGCTTCGACAAGGCGTTTAGTTAGCTTGATGTCATCTTCTGATGGTGTAGGATCACCGGAAGGGTGGTTGTGGACGAAGATGACCGAGGCGGCAGTGGAGGAGATGGCCTCTTTGAATACCTCGCGGGGATGCACGATGCTGCAATCAAGGCTGCCGATAGAGACCTTGTGAGTGTTTATCAAATGATTTCTAGTGTTCAGGCAGAGCACCAGGAAGTGCTCTTTCCTCTTGCCCTTTAGGCTTTTGGCCGCTTTTATGGCATCTTCTGGAGATTTAACCGTGATTTTTGGGCCTTCGTTGGAGGAGTCTTCCAGCCGTTTGCTTAATTCAAAGGTGGCTTTGATCTGAGCGGCTTTGGCCGGACCGATGCCTTTTATCTGCGTTAGCTCTTCCACAGAGGCAGAGGCGAGGTTCTTAAGATTTCCGAATCTGCTCAGCAGTTTCTGGGCGGTGACAATTACCGATTCGCCTTTGATTCCTCGTCCGAGAATCAAGGCTAGAATCTCCTGGCTGGAAAGAGCTTCACTGCCAAGTTTCAAGAGTCTCTCCCGAGGCCGCTCAGAAAGAGGCAGGTCGTGAACGGTAAAGGAGTTCTTCAATCAATGCACCCTAATAGAATATTTGCCTTTACCAATTTGGCGAGCACATCTTCCCAGAGAATCGCTTCTGCATTGACTTTCTGCAGGGAGGCATACTCAAATACAGATTGGGAATGGTTTTGCCCGGTTATATATTCTCGCCATAGCTTATCAAGCCCGTCCTGGTCGAAGCCGTAAACCTCGGTCAGAGCTTCATCGCAGGAGTTACCTTCTTTTAATAAACTTAGCAGGCGAAGCATTTTATCCTTGCCGTAGTTTTGGATGAGGAACTCGACCAGACTTTGACTTTCAGCATAGGAGATGTAGGCTTCTTCAGGTTTGGCTGAAAACGGGCTGGACAGGCTGCGTACGGAAATAAGCTTTTGCTGAGATATTGCCTTTTTGAGCCATGACTGGAGATAGGTGTCTGGCTCACCTTCGGCGTGCATAGCCAGGCCTTCATCTAGCCAAATGGGTAAAAAGGCTCCGTAAGGGCTGAAAGTTATTTGGTGAGTTACCATGTGGCCCAGCTCATGAGCTAAAGCCCTTTTCCCCCAGGCTAGTTCATCTGGAGGAACACCGATGGCGATAATGCCGTGTTCAGTAAAAGCCACACCGCCTGTCCATTCTTGTGGGAAAATCATGGCTCCCTGGAGGTCTCTGGTGCTGGCATAGATGTATAAACTTATGGGCTTTTCAAGATAAACACCAGTGTCTTCGACCAGCCTTTCCAGTGCCTGTTGACAAGCAGCCATCAACTCTTCGGCAAAGGACTGACTGCCTTTATACCAGAAGAGGCTTAGTTGTCCTACAGTTAGCCTTTTCCAGGAATAGCGGAGGTCGTCAAATTGAATGATGTCGGAGTAAGTTACGAGCTTATCGCCGGCTTTGGTTTCGATTGTCCACCAGTATTCGACTTTGACTCCGGCGGGCAGGCTGACTTTCCTCATATCGCACACCCATTCTGTTTCCACTTCTGGAGATGGAATGAAATCAGGCCAGGCTTCACTAGTAACTTGAGCATAGTTCATTTTATCAACCTGATAGTGAAGGCGTATTTTAGTGATGTCGCTCTGGCTTGCAGCCTTGACCTTGAAGACCAAGGCAGAAGGGAAGTATACCTCGACAGTGTTATCAAGTAGCGAGATTTGTTCCTGAGCATGGGTAAAATTCGGCGCAGTGAATAGAATGGCAGCTAGGATTAGCAAAATTAACCGTTTAATCATTTTCCCTCTCCAAGTTTATGACGTAGATAGGCGGTGATGAAATCGTCGAGCTCTCCATCAAGGACAGCGGTGGTATCGCTAGTTTCGTAGTCAGTACGATGGTCTTTGACCATTCTGTATGGGTGGAGAACGTAGCTTCGGATCTGGTTACCCCAGCCAGCTTCAATTCGTTCGCCTTTAAGCTTGGCTTTTTCTGCTTCCCTCTTGGCACGCTCGAGTTGAAGAAGGCGAGCGTAAAGTACTTTCAAGGCGCTCTCTTTATTCTTATGCTGGGAACGTTGGCTTTGACAGTTAACCACTAAGCCGGTGGGGAGGTGAGTTATTCTGACAGCACTGCTGGTTTTTTGCATGTGCTGTCCCCCGGGTCCGCTTGACCTGAAGGTATCTATTTTCAAGTCATCAGGATTTATCTTGATATCTATCTCCTCTTTGGCTTCAGGGAGGACTTCAGTAAGAACAAACGATGTATGGCGGGCGTGGTCGGCATTGAAGGGAGACAAGCGAACTAGACGATGGACGCCGTGTTCTGATTTCAGATAGCCATAAACATGATCCCCCCTAATTTCCACGGTGGCATTCCTTATGCCAGCTTCGTCACCAACGGAGGTGTCTAGTATTTCGGTTTTGTATTTGTGCCGCTCTGCCCAACGCAAATACATCCTCAGTAGCATTTCTGCCCAGTCCTGTGATTCGGTGCCGCCAGCACCTGCATGGACAGTCAAGATAGCATCTCTGTCGTCATATTCATCGCTCAAGATTAGTCTTGTTTCCAGCTCATTGAGATGAGAGGCTATTTTCTCTATGTCGCGCTGAATTTCCTCTCTGAGGGATTGGTCGTTCTCTTCAATAGCCAGAGTTGTCACATCAAGGAGTTCAGTGATTTCCTTCTGCATCTGGTGCCAGGTCTGGGCTACGCCCTTTGCAGCTACTAATTGACGCATGATGGACTGTGCTTTAGCCGGGTCGAGCCAGAAGTCTGGTTTGGTGGTCTTAGCCTCTAACCTGTCGATTTCCTTTTCTTTAGCAGAAATGTCAAAGACGCACCATTATGTCAGAGATTCGGTGGTGCAGAGCTTCTAGTTTTTCTTTTTCCTCTTGCATTATTAACTCCTATTTCACATATAGATTTATTAAGTCAAAAGACTAGATTAATAACTTCTGTTGATGAGTATGGAGTACGGTTATTTGTTTGCCGCCAGCAGCGAGGTGGGCTAAGCGAGATGGCTCGGGAAGCCGCCGGCCGCGACAACATTCTAATACCCAATGGATGGCCGTGGGTAAATCAATTTTATGGCCGATTGAAACGTAAATTGGGCTCACATCAGCTTTAGTCCGCAGAGCAACACCGATAATTTCGCCGTTGTCAGTAAGTTCGGCGTAAGCGCCAGCCTCGGCAGTTACTGGTGCGTGTTTGCCGCACAGACGTGATTTAGCACAGCCTATGGTGGGTATATTGAGGAGCAAACCTAGATGTGAGGCGATTCCGAAGCGTCTGGGGTGAGCAATTCCTTGGCCATCTGCTAGAAGAAGGTCGGGGTCCGTAGATAGTTTTTGACAAGCAGCCAATACCAATGGGGTCTCTCTGAAAGATAGAAAGCCGGGTATATAAGGGAAATTGAGTTTATCCTCAGCGGTTTTGACCTCAATCACCTCGAGCTCGGGGTAGTCGAGGATGACCGCCGCAGCGCGGGCAATCCCTCTGGAATCTGGGGCTGATATATCAATACCGGCGATAAAGCGAGGCTTAATAGGTTCGCTTTTGGATGACACCTGGCTGGCTAACTCCTGTTGTATCTGTTTAGCCTGAGCAATGCTCATTTGCCAACTGTGCAACTGCTGTATTTTCACATCCTTGATTATAACGTCTGTGTTCACTGGTGGCAACATTGGCAGTAGTGCCATATTGACAGGTGAAGCAAGTTAGTGCATAATAGCCTATAAAAATGCGCGAGGAGGCTTGATTTAAACATATAACTCATGGTAAAGATAAGATTACGACGAGTAGGCACCAGAAATAAACCTATGTATCGAGTGGTAGTGGCTGATCGCCGGTCACCACGGGATGGTGCTTTTATTGAAGTCATCGGACACTATAATCCATTGACTGAGCCAGAGACTTTTGTTGTTGATGAAGAAAAAGCGCTGAAGTGGCTTAGGTATGGTGCCAAACCAACAGATACCACATTAAGGTTGCTTTCTAAAGCAGGGGTAATGGATAAGTTTAAGCCAACTGTTACAAAAAAGACACGAGTAGCAAGACCGAGAAAGACGAAAACCACATCCGGAACCAAAACTAAATCAACTGCTGAGGAGTCATCATGATGAAGGAGCTAATAGAGTATATCGCCAAATCCATTGTTAGCACACCTGACGATGTAAAGGTGACTGAGGAAACTGATGACGAGAGTGTTGTGGTGGTGAAGTTGGAAGTTGCTACAGATGATAAAGGGAGAGTGATTGGCAGGCAGGGCCGTGTTGCTGAGGCGATGCGAACCCTGCTTCGTGTGGTGGCGACTAAGGAGGGCGTGCGGGTTAGGCTTGAGATAGTATAGTTGATCCGTTAGGTCCGCCGCAAGTTCGCAATCCTGTTATTATAAACTTCTGTATCTCTAATAGATAGTGAGATGCTTAGCTGAACGGTAGCTGCTAGCTTGGTCTCGATTTTCGACGTCTCCTCTCAGCTATTCTAAGGCGAATAAGAGAACGGAGGAGAGCAGCTTGTGCTCGTGCCATGTCTACTCCTTGTGGATGAGTTTTGAGTCCTTCTTCAGCTCGGCGTTTGGCTTCTTCAGCGCGGGTGATATCGATTTCTTCGGCGCGTTCACAAGCATCGGCAAGGATTATAACCTTGTCGGGGCGTATTTCGAGGAAACCACCAGAGACAGCCAGGTACGTTTCTTCGCCATCTTTTCTAATGAGCAACTCTCCGGGTTTGAGGGTGGTCATTAAGGGAGCGTGATGGGGCAGGATGCCCAGCTCTCCTTCAATGCCCGGGGCGACCACCACATTAACGTCATCAGCGAAGACTTGACGTTCAGCGGTTATAATCTCAAGTCTTAGGGTTGCCATTGTCATTCCTCGAGTTTCCTGGCTTTGGCTACTGCTTCCTCAATCGTTCCAACCATGAAAAAGGCTGCTTCTGGAAGCTGGTCATGCTTGCCTTCTAGAATTTCTTTGAAACCTCGGACAGTTTCTTTGATGGGGACATATTTGCCTTCAGTGTCGGTGAAAGCTTCGGCAACGAACATGGGTTGGGAGAGGAACCTTTGAATACGGCGGGCCCTGGCTACGGTAATCTTGTCCTCGTCGCTTAATTCTTCCAGGCCCAATATAGCGATTACGTCTTGAAGGTCTTTGTAGCGTTGCAAAACTCGCTGTACCCCTCGGGCAACCTCGTAGTGCTCTTCACCGACAACTTGCGGGTCTAGGATACGAGAAGTCGAAGTCAAAGGATCAACCGCAGGATAGATGCCAAGTTCGGATATAGAGCGATCCAACGAAATTACTCCATCAAGGTGACCGAAGGTGGTTACGATTCCGGGGTCTGTATAGTCATCAGCAGGCACATATATGGCTTGAAATGAAGTGATGGAACCTCTCTTGGTAGAAGTAATCCTTTCTTCTAGTTCACCGACATCAGTAGCCAGTGTGGGTTGATAACCAACTGCAGAGGGCATACGCCCAAGAAGCGCTGACACTTCCATATTGGCAAGGATGTGGCGGTAAATGTTGTCGATGAACAAAAGTACATCCTGTCCTTCTGCTTCACGGAAATATTCTGCCATGGTTACGCCAGTCAAGCCGATTCGTGCTCGAACTCCAGGAGGTTCGTTCATTTGTCCGAAGACCATTATGGTTTTTTCTATGACGCCAGATTCTTTCATCTCTCGCCAAAGGTCGTTACCTTCTCTTGATCTTTCACCTACGCCGGCGAATACAGAGAAGCCGCCGTGTGCAGTAGCAATGTTATGAATCAGCTCCATTATGATAACGGTCTTGCCTACTCCAGCGCCGCCATAAGCGCCGATCTTACCGCCTCTAGTAAAAGGAGTAATTAAGTCAATTACTTTAAGCCCCGTTTCCAGCATTTGAGTGGTTGTTTCTTGCTCTTCCAGCGGAGGTGGGGGACGATGGATTGGAAGTCTCTCTTTAGCTTCTACGGGTCCGAGGTTATCTAACGTTTCGCCGAAGACGTTAAATAATCTTCCTAAGGTGGCTTTTCCTACAGGCACAGATACTGGTGCTCCGGTGTCAATCGCCTCGGCTCCTCTTTGCAGCCCGTCGGTGGGGCATAAGGCGAGACAGCGAACCCAATTATTGCCTGCGTGTTGCTGAACTTCAAGAATAATCTTGGTGCCATCTTGATTAATCTCTATAGCATTATAGATTGCTGGCAATGCTTCTTGAGGGAATTCGACGTCAACTACTGTTCCGATTACTTGAACTACTTTGCCTTTTGCCAAAGTTTCACCTCCTCTAGTGTAGGACTTCGACGCCTCCAGTAATGTCAAGGAGTTCTTTGGTAATCATCTCCTGGCGGGCTTTGTTTAAAGTCAGCGTGAGATCTGAAACAACCTCGTTGGCATTGTCGGTGGCGTTTCGCATAGCGACCATTCGAGCCGATTGCTCGCTGGCGATAGCCTCGCGAATAGCATGGTAGACCTTCATTTCCACAAAGCGTGGTAGAAGCTCACCCAGAACAAACACGGGGTCTGGTTCGTAAATATATTCTGTAGTTTCCGTCTTGGGTATTGTTGCCGGTTCTACGGGAAGCAGCGGCTCTAATGTTGGTCTTTGGGTCATCGTAGTGATGAATTGAGTGTAGGCTAGATAGACCATGTCGATATAGCCGCTAGTGTAGTCATCGATAATAATATGAGAAATAGGCAGTGTTTCAAGCAAGGTAGGACGGTCACTGATCTTCGTAAACTCAGCCCGGACATCATGTTTATAGCGCATCATGAAATCTCGCCCTTTGCGACCAATAGCAACGAGCGTAACCGGCACACTCTGCTCCAGGATAAAATTAGCTGTTAAGCGATTCATGTTGGCATTAAGCCCACCGCATAAGCCTCTATCTGTAGTGATGTGTACTATGGCTATTCTCTTTATGTCTCTTTTCTCCAACAAAGGATGCAGGGAACCAGCCCTTTCAGACTCGATGGCGAGGTCAGAGATTATCTGACCAATTTTGTCGCTGTATGGCCGTCCAGCTAAGGCCTGTTCTTGAGCGCGTTTCATCTTGGCAGTGGCAATCATTTCCATTGCCTTGGTGATTTTAGCTGTGCTCTCGACGCTACGAATACGTCGACGAAGAAGGCGTGGACTAATCATTTCGTTTCTTTAATAGCTTGCGCTTTGTTTAAACTCCGATATTGCTTTCTTTAAAACATCTTCAGTTTCTGGCTTGATTTCCTTATCGGTCACGATACGCTGATTTATTTCAGGGTGATTCGTTTCCATAAACCGATGAAGACTCTGCTCAAAGGCAGCAATTTTTTCCAGTGGCACATCATCCAGATAGCCGTTCGTCACAGCATAGAGGATGGTTACCTCCTTTTCCAGCGGCATGGGAGCATATTGAGGTTGTTTCAATATCTCGGTGATGCGTTGCCCACGCTCCAGTTGGGCTCGGGTGGCTTTGTCTAAATCGGCAGTGCCGAATTGAGCGAAGGTAGCCAGCTCACGATATTGAGCCATATCTATCCTTAATCTACCGGCTACCTGCCTCATGGCTCTGGTCTGAGCATTGCCACCAACTCGGGATACCGATAGGCCGGCGTTTAATGCCGGACGGACACCGCTATTAAATATATCTGTTTCGAGATAAATCTGCCCGTCGGTAATGGAGATAACGTTGGTTGGAATATAAGCAGCTAAATCACCGGCTTGGATTTCTATGATGGGAAGGGCGGTGAGTGAGCCGCCACCATGTTCTTGGTCCAGCTTAGCAGCTCGTTCCAAAAGACGGCTGTGAAGATAGAAAACGTCACCCGGGTAAGCTTCCCGACCTGGCGGGCGTCTGAGTATCAAGGATATCTGTCGGTAAGCCCAGGCGTGCTTGGTTAAATCATCATAGACGATTAGAGCATCCCTCCCTTGTTCCATGAATTCTTCGCCGATAGCGCAGCCAGAGTAAGGGGCTAGGTATTGCAGAGGTGCTGGGTCAGAAGCGTTGGCTGCGACCACTATGGTATGTTCCATAGCCCCGTATTTTTTAAATATGTCTATTACTTGTGCTACCTTGGACGTTTTCTGTCCGATAGCTACATAGATGCAGATAAGGTTGCCGCCTTTCTGGCTGATGATAGTGTCTATGGCTATGGCTGATTTGCCTATGGACCGGTCGCCTATAATTAACTCACGTTGACCTCTCCCGATTGGAATCAAAGCGTCTATCGTTTTTATGCCGGTATGTACTGGTGTGTTCACTCGCTGTCTCATTACAACGTTTGGCGCGATCCTTTCCACAGGTCGAGTCTTAGCCCTATTGATCGAGCCTAGGGCATCCAGGGGGTTGCCTAATGGGTCGACCACGCGGCCGATAAGCTTATCACCTACGGGCACTTCAACTACTCTTCCAGTGGAGCGGACTTCGTCTCCTTCTTTGATATGGCTGTAATCGCCAAGGACAACGGCAGCGACGTTGTCCTCCTCTAAGTTGAGAGCCAGCCCCATGATGCCGTTGGGGAATTCCAGCAACTCGTTGTATTTGGCACCATTAAGCCCGTGAATTCGAGCAATGCCATCACCTACTTCGATTACAGTTCCTACGTCTACCATAGTCACAGTAGCCCCAAACTGTTTGATTTGCTCTTTAATCACTGAGACTATGTCTCGTCCTCCTGTTGTCATTTTGTTCACCCCCTTATGGGTAGTTATTTTCTGGTTTCAGCAAGACTTTTCTTTAGCATCTCTAATTTGTTGCGGATGCTACCATCAATAAGGCTATCATCTATTCTGGCGATAAAACCACCTAGAATATCTGGGTCGATTTGAGTTTTAATACTGATTTTATTTCCGATAATTGTTTCGATATGGTGACTAAGCCTTTCTCTTTCTGTATCATCAATTGCAATAGCAGTGGTAACCTCGGCACTTTTTATACCGTAGTGGTCGTTTAATAAACGTTCATATTCGTCTGCAAGTTGCCTGGCGTTTTTGAGTTTGCCTTTAGTCATGAGAAGATAAATGAGATTAAGAGCCATAGGATTTATCTTCCCCAGTCTTTCCTGTACTAGCTTTGCCTTCGGTTCAAACGGTAATTTAGGGTTTTCTACAAGGGCTGTAAATTCAGCATCTTGTACTAGTTGAGCAATTTTTCCCAGGTTAGACTGCCACTCTTTCAGCTTATTGCTTTCCAGGGCAATCTCGAAGACTGCTTGAGCATAGCGCTTGACAGAAGTTGTTATCGACATTTGATTACTAGCCTTCTATTTTTGTTTAAAAGGAGTGCTCTCCTTGAGCACTTCATCAATAAGTTTGCGGTGCTTCTTTTTATCCACTGTTTCTTTGATTACCTTTTCTGCAGCCAAAATGGCTATATCGGCAAATTCGGTGCGCAGCTCCTCGATGGCTTTATCCCTCTCTCGCTGTATTTCGGTGCGTGCTTTGGAAATTACGGACTCAGCCTCCTGGCGGGCACTGTCTTTAGCCTCTTCCTTCAGCCTTTCTCCTATTTGTGTCGCCTGGGCTATTACAGCCTGTCCCTCTTTGCGGGCCTTTTCCAAGTGAGCTTTAATTTCCTCTTCACTGCGTTCTGTTTCCTGTCTGATTTTTTCGGCTTGCTCCATGCTCTCTTTTATCCTAGCTTGCCTCTCATCGAGCGTCTTGAGCACCGGCTTGTATAAGAATATGCCGAGTAATCCAAACAAAATAATGAAGTTTATGACGAACACTATTAACAGCGGTAGGTTAATTCCAATACCTTCCATATATTCACCCCGATCTTTTTGAGCGACTATCTATGGCATGTGTGGCCGATTATGAGTTGCTCCGGCTTAGAGTTTTTGAGTCTAGGCGAGCATGAAGGCGATAATGATAAAGCCCATGCAAATAATGACTCCGCTTACTATGGCTGCTCCAATAAGAGCTCCTATGAAGGCCGGCAGATTGCCATCTTCCATTTCTTTCTATCCTCCTTACACTACTAGGGCAAGCAGAATAGCTACTATCAGAGCATAGATTCCAATAGCTTCTGCTAGAGCGCCTATCAAAATCATGTTGGTCAGGATTGGCCCCCTGGCTTCAGGGTTACGTCCTAAAGCTTGCATAGCTCCGAAGCCAATGAGCCCCAGTCCTATACCAGGACCGAGCATGCCCAGTCCACCGGCTATCCCCGCAGCTAGCATTTTCATAGTTTCTGGTTCCATCTGTATCCTCCTTTTAAGATGTATGAGCTGGCTCCTCGGCGTGGGGAGCCAATGCGATGACGCCAAATACGAGTGTCAGACCAGCAAAAATCATGGCTTGAAGAAAGCCAACAAGCAGTTCTAACCCGTAGAAGGGAATAGATGCTATTAACGGTACAAGGAATGTGACAACCAGCAGTAATATTTCACCGGCTGTCATGTTGCCAAAGAGACGGAAAGTGAAGCTGATAATGCGAATAAAGTGGCTCAGTACTTCTAGTCCGCCTACAAATATATTGATGAATCCGAACATTATCCCGCTGATGGCAGGTCGGATTTTTCCCTTAAACAAGCTTATAAAACCGTCACGTAATTGACCAAAATTGAAGAAAGTGTTGAGGTAACGGAAGAAACCGAGTGACCGTAGCCCCCAAAATTCAACGCAGACAAAGGAGATTATGGCGATGGAAAGGGGGAGGTTGATATCAGTATTTGCCGCTCGGAACAAAGGTATAAAAGTGCCGTCGTGCCCAGTAATACCTATAGTTCCAAAGAATGGTAGAAGAGCCAGATAGGCATTGGTCAAGACGTAAAGGAAGATAGTGGCTACCACGGGGAAAATGGTACGAGCATGCTTTTCTCCGGCTACGCCTTTAACGAAGTTCAATAGCGTTTCTACAATCAATTCGGCTAGGCTTTGAAGCCTTCCTGGTATCAGTTTCATTTTGCGAGTACAGACATAAACTAAGCCGATTAACACGATTATGGTAAGCCAGGAAGCAATGAGAGTATTAGTGATACTGAAGCCAGAAACATGAAATATCCCTTCTGACGGGAGTTCGACATGGGGTTTGGTGACATTTAAGAAGCTAGGGGTTTTAATGCCTAGCAGGCTGGAGCCCAATGGGCCGAGAATCAGTCCGGTTAAAAGTAGTACCAAAAGGATAATAGTTACACCGGCCAATATCTTGATTGAGCAGCCACAGCCCATTTTCATCGTGCTATTTCAATTCCTTGTCTTTTTCTCGCTCTCTTTGTTCTGTATGGAAGCGGCGAAGCATTCGATAAAGACCGTAGAAGGCAATCACTGTGCCTATGCCAAATCCAACAAGAGTATATAGAGGGTGGGTGTCAAATCCCTGTGGGCGGTCAAGCCAGTAACCGATGCCAGTTGGTATGATGAGGCTCAAAGCTACATACCAGCCGACGGTAAAAAGGAACCCCAGGGGACGTGCCCATTCCTTTGACGTTGGTTTCTCAGGTTTGATTTGCCCCACTATAGTGTAGGTTTCCTCTTGAATTAAGGTCATATAGTATTTAACATTCTATTTTTTAGTATATGCAGCTTTCGAGTGATAGTGCTTCTTGGACCATAAAAGGCCTCCACATTTTGGCACTCCTCGGCCGGCCGCATGCAGTCTGTCAGATAATAAACAGTTGTCATTGGCCTTAAGACTGACTTTCGTTTATACTAAAAGCGATCGTCTAGCCGACCCCGGTTGATTTTAGCAGCCGGGCATTCGATTTTAGGATTTATGCTTGCCTATGTCGTCCAGGTCAAGCGTATTAATAAAATCGTAGTAAGCTGACAGTTTCTTTAACTCTTGCTCATCAACCTTATCTTTACCGCCTGGCTTATCGGCACCTTTGTCTATAGATATAGGTTTTCCTGTTTCTCGGTCGAGTATGATGCCAGCCTTATCCAGAATTGCTTCGTCAACGTATATTGGGACTGTTACTCTTACTGCTAAGGCAATGGCGTCGCTGGGACGGGAATCAAGCTTTATCTTGGTTAATAGCCACTGCTCGGTTTTCTTGTCAAGGCTAAGTTCAAACATCAGACCGTCATCATTCATTGCCTCGATGAATCTGTTGCCTGATTCTTGCCATTCACTGACTATTTTAAGTTTATGTTCTTTCTCCTGCCAGGTGAGAGATATCTGTGATCCATTATCGTATCCTCGATGCGAGCTGCTGTCTTGGGGGAACTTTACGCTGACCGGCTTTGGCCCCTCGGTAGATTCAAAAATAATTTGGGCGTAGAATGTGTCAGCACGTAGGTCATTTACAACAATTTTACTTACTACGGTTCCCGAAGTGGATTCCAGCGCGAAGACTGCATTTTTCAGCAGATCGTGGGTCATCGGTCGTGCCAAATCAACATTCTGCAATTTTATTGATATAGCGTCTGCCTCTGCGGGACCGATCCAGATAGGCAGGTAGCGGTCTGATTCTTTCTCTCTTAGGATTACTACGTGCTGATAATTCATCAGGCTTACTCGAATGCTGTCAATCGTCATTTCTATCATTAACATTCCTCCAGCCATATGCAAAAATTATTGTACTCTATCGAATTTTGGCTGTCAATTTGTCTTAAGTAGGCTACTTTCGTAAAATAGCGAGGTAGGCTTTTACTAGTTGGATTATGGGATTGGAGTGTTTTGAAAGCGTTAGTGCAGCGGGTCAGCAAAGCATCGGTAAGTGTGGGTGGTGAAGTGGTTGGAAAGATAGGACGGGGTTTAGTTGTCCTCGTTGGTGTAGCTCGGGGGGATACGGAGAGAGACGCTCTTTATTTAGCCGATAAGATAATAAATCTCCGCATCTTCACTGATGAAGCCGGCAAGTTCAATCTTTCGGCACTGGAAACCGAAGGCGAGATTTTGATTATCAGCCAATTTACCCTTCTTGCCGACACGCGGAAGGGTCGGCGGCCTAGTTTTGAGGAGGCAGCACCACCGGAGCAGGCTGAAACTTTAGTTTGCTTTTTTGTTGACCGTGTTCGGGAGAGTAGATTGAAAATAGAAACAGGACGCTTTCAGCAGCATATGCTCGTGGAACTCCACAATGATGGCCCAGTTACCATAGCCCTTGACAGCAAAGACAAGTTTTTGTGATTTTCAATTAGTTGCTGATGCAACCGATTGCATTTTTGTCCCTCCTTTGCTATACTTTCAATGATATGAGCTGTGGTCAGGCGCTTAGAGGTATGGGCTACAGGTTGACGCCGCAGCGGATGATGGTGGTGGAAGCCCTACATGGTGCTGATAAGCATGTTAGTGCTGAGGAGATTTATACTCAAGTCCGCACCAAGTATCCTTATGCCAACATTTCTACGGTTTACCGGACGTTGGAATTGTTGAAGGAACTCGGGCTGGTTACAGAGATAGCCTTGGGAGACGGGTGTGTGCGCTTTCATCCTGCGGAGAAGGGGCATCACCACCATCTTGTTTGCCAGAAGTGCGGTCGAATAATTGATTTGCCTGAATCGGCACTGACTCCGTTAGAAGGAGTTTTATCCGACATGTATCAGTTTAAAGCTGATTTGAAGCATATGGCTGTTTTCGGTCTGTGTTCTCAATGTCAGGGTGGCTAGAAGCTTTTTGTTTTGAGGTTTAATGCAATTAGTTGCAGTTGCATTTAATTGAATAGCTTTGTTAAGGAGATATTTCGATGCATATTCCCGATGGTTTCATCAGTATGCCGGTAGCAGCAGTCGGGATTGCCCTGGCTGCGGGCAGTGTTGCCTATGCAGTAAAGGCGACGAATAAGAAAATGGGGGAGAAGCAAATACCACTGATGGGAGTGCTGGCGGCTTTTATCTTTGCCGCCCAGATGTTGAATTTCCCTGTGGCTGGGGGTACCTCGGGGCATCTTATCGGTGCCGCTTTAGCTGCTATATTGCTAGGCCCATGGTCGGGAGTGCTGGTAATGACTTGTGTACTGATTGTGCAGAGCCTAGTTTTTCAAGATGGAGGACTCCTTGCTCTAGGGGCTAACATTTTCAATATGGGCATTGTCCCTTGCTTTGTAGGTTATTATCTCTATAGAGGTATTGCTTCACTTTTCCCTAAGCGCAAGTTAGGCGTAATGGTCGGCAGTGGTCTGGCTGCCTGGTTTACAGTGGTGATGGCATCAGTTGCTTGTGCGGTTGAGTTGGCAATATCAGGTACTGTGCCCTTGCGTGTAGCTTTGCCGGCGATGGCAGGTGTTCATGCTCTTATTGGCATCGGTGAAGGTCTGATAACTGCAGCAGTGCTCGCCTTGGTGCTAGCTACCAGGGCTGATCTATTGGAACTACAGAAGGCTTGATGGAGGTGAAATCAGAAATGAAATTCAAATGGTGGCATGGAGCTCTGATTTTAGCTTTGTTGTTGGCGATATTGTCTCCTTTAGCTTCTTCGTCGCCAGACGGTCTGGAGAAAGTGGCTGAGGATAAGGGTTTTATTAGCACAGCTCTTGAGCCTTTTTTTGAAATTGTGCCTGACTATGTGATACCCGGCGTGCCGAATGAAGCTGTGGCCACAATTCTGGCTGGAATAATGGGCACTCTTATCCTCTTTGGCATCGGTTATGGATTAGCCAAACTGTTGAGGGCAAGAGGTGAAGCATAGTTTTATTGACGAATATAGCGGCTTAGACAGCTTTATCCACAGGCTTGACCCGCGGACTAAGCTCATCGCTAGCCTGGCTTTCATCGTAGCGGTGGTATTGACACCGGCTAGCAACTGGCGAGTTTTTGCTTTCTACTTCTGTATCATCGTTGCTTTGCTAATCTTTTCCAAGTTGCCGCCCATTTATGTCATGAAGAGGTCTCTTGTTATTTTCCCCTTTGTTTTGCTGACCGCTATTTTTATTCCCTTTTTCAAAGAAGGAGAAGTGGCTGGTAGCTATAACGTCTGGATGTGGCAGGTCTCGGTAACTTACAGCGGCTTGTTTATTCTGGCAAATGTGGTGGTGAAAGCCTGGCTATGTATTTTAGCTCTGATTCTGCTGTCATCGACGACAAGGCTTGCCGACCTGCTAAAAAGCTTGAAGCAATTAGGCGTGCCACAGGTGATGATATTAATTCTCTCATTTATGTATCGCTATATTTTTGTTCTTGTGGATGAAGTAATGCGGATGCAGCAAGCGCGCGATAGCCGTAACTTTGGAGGCCGCCGACTGCATCAACTTAAGACCATAGGCAACATGGTTGGCACCCTTTTTATAAGGAGCTATGAGAGAGGTGAGAGAATTTATGCTGCCATGTTAGCCAGAGGTTTTGATGGTCAAGTTCGCACGTTGCATAAACTAAGCTTCAAACAAGCTGACGCTTATTTCGGTGCAGTCTTTTGTCTCGTGCTCATTTTCCCGTGTGTTATCTGGTGGTAGAATTGTAGACTATGGATAAAGTTATAGAAATCAAAAACCTTTCTTTTAACTATCCTGATGGGCATCAGGGGCTGATAAGCGTTAACTTGGTTGTCTATCCAGGTGAGAATGTGGCGGTGATTGGCCCCAATGGCGCTGGAAAATCAACGCTTTTGCTTCACCTTAATGGCATCCTCCGTGGCAATAGCACTGTGAAGATTTGCGGCTTAGCCGTGGAAGAAAAGAAGCTGAAGGAGATAAGGAAAAAAGTTGGCCTGGTATTTCAGAATCCTGAAGACCAGCTTTTCTCGCTGAACGTCTTTGATGATGTAGCCTTTGGCCCTATAAACATGGGCTATGCCGAGTCTGAGGTGGGACAGCGTGTGGCACAAGCTCTGGAATGGGTGGAGATGGGGGGATATGAGCAGCGTTCACCACATCATCTCAGCGTTGGTGAGAAAAAACGTATTGCTATTGCCACTGTTCTGTCTTTGGCCCCGGAGGTTCTGGTCATTGATGAACCTACTAGCAACCTCGACCCGAGAAGCAAATGGTCTTTAATTGAGCTACTGAAACAGCTTCCCATGACCAAGATCATTGCCACTCATGACCTGGAATTGGTAAGGGCTTTGTGTGGTAGGATTGTGGTGATGGATGAAGGCAAGATAGTGGCTGATGGTGATAAAGGAGACATCTTGGATGATATTAGGTTGCTTAAAACTTATGGACTAGCCCATTAATAGGTTGCCAGGAGGTTAGTCTAGTTCTAGGCTTATATCTAAGGCTTTGGCGGAGTGGGTAAGGGCCCCTATTGAGATAAGGTCAACGCCTGTTTCAGCAACTGCTCTAACTTTATCTAGAGTAATTCCTCCGGATGCTTCGATTAAAGCTCGACCTTTGATTAGCTGGGCAGCCTGGCGCATATCCTCAAGGCCCATGTTATCCAGCATGATAATATCGGCTCCGGCTCCGGCAGCTTCAACAGCTTCCCGCGGGGTCTTGACTTCAACCTCGATTTTTAGCTTCGGCGATGCTTTCTGGCGGGTTTTGGTCACAATTTCCTTTATACTTAGCCCTTGGTGACGAAGTGCTGCCAGGTGGTTGTCCTTGATTAAAATACCATCTCCGAGGTGCATGCGGTGGTTTTTACCGCCGCCAACTCGTACAGCATATTTTTCCAGTGTTCTTAAACCAGGTGTAGTTTTCCTGGTGTCAGTGATTTGAACGGGTAGTCCCTTGACGGCTTGGACGTAGTGATTTGTTTCTGAGGCAATGCCGCTGAGACGTTGCAGGAGGTTTAAGGCTACACGCTCGGCTTTTAATATGCTGGCGACCCTGCCTTCTATTTTTGCTACTATATCCCCAGGCTTAACCTCAGTCCCATCTTCAATAAGGATGGCTAGCTTTAATTCAGGGTCGACTTTGAGGAAAACCTGTTTGGCTACCTCGACCCCGGCTATGATTCCACTCGCCTTGGCTACGATTGATGCTCTTCCTTGCTGGGTCTTAGGTATTAGCGCCTCGGTAGTCACATCTCCTTGGACTAGGTCTTCGGCCATAGCCTGGGCAATAAATTGTTTAACTTGCGGGGTGTTTGACAATCCCATTTTTCTGTCCTGTTTTTACCATAGGCGGTATAAAATTACTGTGATATAAGCGAAAGGAACTTCGCTTCAGAATACAGCAGGATGGGTCTCTCTATCAAGTTTGGATCGGTGCTTTGGCAATCACAATTGTGCCTTTGCCTGGCTCGGATTTTATCTGTATGTTACCTCCAATAAGACGTGCTCGTTCTTCCATTCCCAAGATGCCAAGTTTTCCTTCTTTTGCCAGATTCCCGGTCAATCTGGATGTTAAGAAACCCTTGCCGTTGTCTGTGACAATCATTCTCATATTACTTGAGCTCGACTCCACTACGAATTTGACTTTGGAAGCTTGAGCATGCTTCCGGACATTGTTCAATGCCTCCTGAGCAATGCGGAACATGGCTAGCTCTGTTTCTGATGGTAGTGGGGGCAATTTATCTGCTTTCACCGTAGTTTTGATACCCAGCTCTTTGCCAAGCTCCTCAGCTAACCAATTCAGTGCTGCTATCAGTCCCATCTGGTCCAAAATGCTTGGCCTCAAATCACGTGCGTAGCGCTGCAAGCTCTTATAGGCCCCATTGGCTATGGCCTGTATGTCTTCCAGCTCGTTTACTGAGGCTTTTGGTGGCTTATGGGTACCTCCTGCTATAAGGATGTCCAGCCGGCGCGATAATAGCAATATTGATTGAGCAACGTCATCATGGAGCTCCCGAGCAATGCGCTTTCGTTCCTCTTCCTGTGCCATTAGAGTTTTGTGAATTTGAAGGCGGAGATTGTCCCTCAGCCTTCTTTCCTCGGTCACATCCCGCGCAATATTCTGAAAAGCGGAGGGCTTGCCATCGACTCTGATTAGGCGAGTAAATAACTCTACAATTGCTTCTGAGCCATCTTTTTTAATAAATCTTTGATCATAGCGCTGGTCTATGGATTGGCCTTTCATGAGCTTGGTTTTGATCTCTCGAGCTATGCTCAGTGCATCGGGGGACATAATTTCGGAAACATTTTTGCCTGTTAATTCGTCTGGCGGATAGCCAGTGACTTTCTCGCAAGCTTTGTTGGCTATCACCATCTTGCCATCCATGTCATGAACCCAGATAGCATCACTGGCATTAGTAAAGAGCTCCTCGTAACTCTCTTTGGATGTTCTTAAGGCTACTTTGATTCCACGCAGCTTTTGCTTTTGCCAGTACCATCCGCGGTGCATTTGAATTAGTGAAATACTTAAGCCGCTGATAGTAAGCGCAGCGATGCTCTCAGTTATGGCGTCTATGGGATTGGTGGAGGCAAATAGTGCTCGAGGAAGCATAACGAGAGCAGAGGCCAACAATATCGCAATGCCGAACTTTGTTCCTAGTGACCAGCCAGCATAGATTATTATTAAGATATAAAGGAATCGCTCTATGGCATGCCTTGATAAACCAAGGAGCGAAGTGATAGATACATCGGCTATTACAGGTATGCCAACTAAAAGCTCATCGTAGTGGGACAGAGTCAGAAGTAGAAAGAGGAGGGTTATGAAACAAATATTGAAGATTCGCCATCTATCAGCCATTGTCCCGGATCTTTGTTTTTAATTACTTGTGAGGAATATTAGTTCAAGTATCAATCTATTCTAGTCTTCTGGGGTACCAGCTTGTTTGATATCTTCCAAGGTAAGTAGTCCCTTTCTTAGGGCTTCAACAAGAGCTTCACTTCTCGAAGCGACATTCATCTTGGTGAAGATATTGGACATGTGAGCCTTAACAGTACGCAGGCTCAGGCATAGTTTTTCGGCTATCTTTTTGTTGCTCATTCCGGTAGCCAGCAACTTCAGCATTTCCATCTCCCGGTCGCTCAGAAGGTTCTTTATCTTATGCTCTGCAGTTTCGACTGGTTTAACCATGGCTTGTTTGAGCAGCTTCTCGATAATCTTAGGGTGCAGTACTGACTCTCCGGCTCGTACAGCCCGCACAGCTTCTACTAAGTCCTGTCCCTTAGCACTCTTCATCAAGTAACCAGTCGCTCCGGCCTCGAGCAGTCCAAGTACATAGTTATCATCGTCATAGGCGGTGAGAATCAATATGGCTGTATTGGGAGCAATCTTCTTAATCTGTCGGCTAGCTTCAAGGCCATCAAATTTGGGCATCATAATATCCATAACCAGGATATCTGGCTTCAATTGGGAGGCTAGGTCAATAGCTTCCTCGCCATTGCCTGCCTGGCCAACTATCTCCATGTCTTTTTGGCTGGAAAATACCTGGCATAGCGCTTCGCGCAACAAAGGATGGTCATCGGCGATTAAGATTCTAGTCCTCGGTTTCACCTTTTATGGCTCCAGGCAGATTCAACACCAATTATAAGCTATATCAGCCAAAAGAAACAATAATTATGGTCAAGCATGTCGAATACCTCGTATTGGGATATGGGCCAAAGTACTATTTAAATTAGAGCTAAAGACCGATGAGAGTCAAACTACTAATTGCTACAGTTAGAACAGAGAAGCAAGTTAAAAGATAATGGAGCGACAGGAATGGATAAGCTGGTTAATGGGAAGATTGAAGAAACTACCGAGGCAACCGATAGACTGATCAAGGCACCTATTGTCGTTCCGAGAGATGGCTTGGCCGGAAGTTGGGCGATATTATCTGTGCTGGCTAGGGCAGCTGATGAGCCTGAATTCATGTCCCGCTTGGCAGATGACCCGCATGGAGCCCTTAAGGAGTACTACACATTGACCCAGGGGGAAAAGGCGGCTTTAGCCAGTGGTGATATCCAAAAGATTGAGAGTTGGGTGGGCAAGCTTGACAAGCGTTTGTCAACCTGGCTGTGGCATCGACTATCTCAAGAGAAGTGGTAAAGGAGACAGAAACAATGCAATGGCAGCTCATCGTGGTTCTGGGCCTGGCAATCTCCGCTGGTCTGTTTCTAGCAGCAATCGTTTTGTATTCGAATATGCATAGTATTAGCAGTGCTGTTCAGAGAGTGCTGAGGTTGCGACTTGACACCACAAGATATAGGTCGACAACCCAAGATGACTGCCGGGGTTGAGGCTAGTAACACACAGCTGTGGTAGCAGCTGAGGAGCGATTGGTTTTTTGATGTACAGGCAAATAAAAGTAAAGGGGGACGAAAAAATGGAGAAATTTGATGTACTGAGGAAGTGTGACATGTTTCGAGCCTTGGATGATAAGCAGCTTCGCGAAGTGGAGAAGATGTGCAATCCTGAAGAATTTGGGGCCGGTGTAATTGTCTGCAAGCAGGGTTGCAAGGAAGAGAGACTTTGTGTAATTGAGTATGGTGCGGTGGGAATTATCCTGGAAGTTGGGCCGCTTGCCCAGCGCCAAGTTCAAGCCGTAACTGACTATGAGGTGTTTGGTTGGTCAGCCATGCTCGACCCATATATCTGTACTGCTACAGTGAAAGCTCTAGAGAAGACAAAGGTGTTAGCCTTTGACGGTCAGGAATTATCCTCTTTGTGTGTCACCAAGCCTGAGATAGGCTGTAGGGTATCCAGGGGAATTGCACGTGTGGTATCAATGCGGCTGCGCCAGGCATACGCTCAATTGCTAGGTGTTACTTCGCAGGTGTGAGTCAGATATCCGAAATTGCCCAAATTTAGAAAGGAGTTTAGCAATGGCAGATGTTAAAGCAATTAGCTCAATGATGGAAGAGAAAAGAGTTTTCAGTCCTCCGAAGGAGCTAGGTGATAGGGCGTATATCAGGAGTTTGGTCGAGTATAAAGATATCTATCAGTGGTCTATTGATGATCCAGAGGGATTCTGGGGAGAGATGGCTGGGCAGTTAGATTGGTATAAGAGATGGGATAAAGTACTTGTTGAGGATTTCAAGGAGGGCAACCATGAGTGGTTTGTGGGGGGTAAACTCAATGTTTGCCACAATTGCTTGGATAGGCATGTGAGGACATGGAGAAGGAATAAGGCAGCATTGATTTGGGAAGGTGACGTTGGTGATAGAAAGATACTCACCTATCAACAGCTGTATCGAGAGGTGTGCAAATTCGCTAATGTGCTGAAAAAGCATGGCGTTAAGAAGGGGGATAGGGTATCTATTTACCTTCCTATGCTTGTCGAGTTGCCGATTGCTATGCTGGCTTGTGCCAGGATTGGTGCTATACACAGTGTTGTTTTTGGCGGTTTCAGTGCTGATGCGTTGGGGGATAGGATGCTTGACTGCGGGTCTACGTTGCTCGTTTGTGTAGATGGTTACTATCGCGGCGGCAAGATTATTCGCAGTAAGGACAATGCAGATGAAGCTCTCCAGGCCTGTCCTGAGCTAAAAGACGTGATAGTGGTCAAGAGGGCTAATATTGAAGTAGCTATGAAGGAAGGGCGTGACTACTGGTGGGATGATGAGATGGCTGCTGATGGCGTTAAGGCACAGTGTGAGCCCGAGGTTATGGATGCTGAGGACCCTCTGTTTATATTGTATACCAGTGGCAGCACTGGGAAGCCCAAAGGAGTTCTCCATACTCAAGCAGGTTATCTGCTGTACTGCTATCAGACCTTTAAGTGGATTTTTGACATGAAGGAAGAAGATACTTTCTGGTGTACTGCAGACATTGGCTGGGTGACAGGACATTCCTATATAGTTTATGGCCCTCTGGCTTACGGAGCAACAGTCCTTATGTTTGAAGGGGTGCCAACGTATCCCCACGCCGATAGATTCTGGGACATTGTGGAAAAGTACCAGGTCAGTATTTTCTACACTGCTCCCACTGCTATAAGAGCGATAATGAGGGAAGGGGATGACTGGCCAGATAAGCATGATTTGAGCTCTTTGCGAATCTTGGGTGTAGTAGGCGAACCCATAAATCCTGAGGCCTGGATGTGGTATTACAATGTAATAGGTAAAGGTAAGTGCCCAGTTTTAGATACCTGGTGGCAAACAGAAACAGGCGGAGTATTAATTACCCCTTTACCGGGTGCTACTCCACTTAAACCGGGGTCGGCGACATTGCCATTTCCTGGAATTGAGCCAGCAGTGCTAAGGGATGATGGTTCTGTTGCTGATGTTGGTGAAGGGGGTTATCTAGTGATTAAAAGACCCTGGCCAGGTTTGATGCGACGGGTCTATGGTGATCCAGAGAGATTCAAGAACACTTACTTTGTTCAGTTCCCTGGTGTGTATACAACAGGAGATGGAGCCAGGATAGATGAAGATGGCTTTTACTGGTTGATGGGTCGTATAGACGATGTGATCAATGTTTCGGGTCACCGCATAGGCACAGCTGAGGTTGAAAGTGCTCTGGTGTCTCATGATAAGGTTACAGAAGCGGCAGTTGTTGGTATGCCCCATGAAATAAAAGGGCAAGGCATTTATGCTTTTGTTACCCTAAAAGCCGGTGTGGAGAAAGCTGATGCTCTCAAGAAGGAGTTGGTAGCTCACGTCCGTAAGGAAATTGGCCCTATAGCCACGCCGGATAAGATTCAATTTTCTGATGCTTTACCCAAGACTAGGAGCGGCAAGATTATGAGGCGAATATTGACCAAGATTGCTGCTGGTGACGTAGAGCAATTGGGTGACACAACCACTCTGACTGACCCGTTAGTGGTTGATGTACTGGTGAAGGAGAGGATTTAGGTGTCCTTCTGGCCAACAGTTCAACCAGATGTCTACTACTTTTGGACACGCCCAAAGTCCTATTGAAATTAGAACTGAGGACCGATGAGGGATACTTTGGCAGTTGCTACATTTAAGACAGAGAAAGTAGAGAAGGAGGTGACAAAAATGACTAAGCAAGTTCGCGGAAGGACCGAGGAAACTGCTGAAACACTCGAGGGGCTCGTCAATGCACCCACAGTTGTTCCAAAGGAGGGCTTAGCTGGAAGGTGGGCGGTAATGTCTGTGCTAGCTAGAGCAGCCGATGAGCCTGAGTTCATGACCCGTCTGGCAGATGACTCTCATGAAGCTCTCAAGGAGTATTACACACTGACTCAGGAGGAGAAAGCGGCTCTATCCAGCGGTGATATCCAGAAGATTGAGAGTTGGGTGGGCAAGCTGGACAAGCGTTTGTCAACCTGGCTGTTGTACAGACTATCTCAGGAGAAGTGGTAAAGGAGTGAAACCGTGGCAAACCTAAAATTATCGGGTAGGGAAATACAGAGGTCAGAGTCTGAGAAGCTTCCACCGATGGAAGTATCCCGCTTTCAGGCTGCGTTAGATGAGCTGAAAAGTTGTGCTACGCCTGATTGTCGACCACCGGCAGAGATGGCACTCAAAATGGAAGGTATAGGCGTAACCAAAGCAAACGGTAATATCTTCACTATCTCGCTTCTTGGCATACTGGCGGGGTTCTTCATTGGCTTGGGAGCTATGTTTTGCACCTTGGTTACCACTGATATTCAGGTGGGTTTCGGCTTGAGTAAGTTGCTTGGCGGCATAGTGTTCTGTCTAGGACTTATTCTCGTGGTGCTAGCCGGAGCCGAGCTGTTCACTGGCAACGCGCTTATGGTGGCTAGCCGAGCCAGTGGTAAGATAAAGCTCGGTCAGTTGTTTCAGAACTGGGGCATAGTTTATTTCACCAATCTAGTTGGGGCATTACTTCTAGTGCTTGTGGTTTTTTATAGCCAATTCTGGGCGCTGGATGCTTATAAGGTTGGTGCTAATGCCTTACTGATTGCCAATGCCAAGGTTAACCTGGCTTTTTGGCCGGCTTTCGCCCGTGGAATTTTATGCAATACGCTGGTCTGTCTAGCTGTTTGGCTCTGTTTTGGCGCTCGCACTACCATTGATAAAATATTTGCCATCCTCTTCCCTATAACGGCTTTCGTAGCTTGCGGCTTTGAGCACAGCATCGCTAATATGTATTTCATTCCAGTGGGCATAGCTATGGCAGGACAGGCCAAAGTCCTTGAAATAGCTGGCGTGACTGCAAGCCAGGTAGCAAATCTCAATATCGCTGGCTTCACCGGTAATCTGGTTCCAGTTACTCTGGGCAATATTGTGGGTGGCACATTTGTAGGTAGCATCTATTGGCTTGTGTACCTTCGTAAGGAACGTGCTACTGAAGCAGTGGCTGCCAGGTCTTG
Organism: Dehalococcoidia bacterium; assembly: GCA_016783155.1. Taxonomy (GTDB): domain Bacteria; phylum Chloroflexota; class Dehalococcoidia; order GIF9; family UBA5629; genus 9FT-COMBO-48-23. The sequence continues at coordinate 10,690 of JADHXB010000002.1, read as the reverse complement.
GCTTAAGGGTGTTCTCTCCAAACTGCGTGTGCAGCCTGAACAAGCGGCCGCCTATCTGGATGTGGAGACCAAGGCTCTGATATCAGTGCTAGCGAGGGCTAGAGATGACACTAAGTTCTTGGCTAAACTGGCGGACAATCCCTATCAGGCTCTCAAGGCTTATAATCTAACGCCAGAAGCAAAGGCTGCGCTGGAGAGTGGAGATATCCGCTGGCTGGAATCTAGGGTTGGTACATTGGATGAACCACTACGCACATGGCTCACTTCCAGACTGACCCAAGAGAAGTGGTGACAATTTTCCTTCCTTTTGAAAGGTGGTGATAGCCTAGAAGTTGTCACCACCTTTTTAGTTCTTGGAGGACCATTTCGACACAGGTGGGGATTGCCCGTGTAACTTGAGGTGTACATTCCTCACTGAAGGTGCTTACATCTGACACCTCAATGGCGAAGATAACGATTTCCTGAGGTAAAGGAAGTCCTACTTTTTTGCCAAACTCAAGGGCAGTGGTGAAGTTAACGTCGTGTGGTGAGATTGTGCGTCGTGTGGTATCAAACGCTTCCGGGTCAAGCCGGTAAATTTGCCCCGGTTTTCCATCCAATGTCTGTATGGCGTCAATGATAATGGCTCTGTCGTAGCCAACCAACAGGTCTAACAGGCTTAGACCGGCAACGCTGGTCTCCATAACAGTTATGTCTGATTCATTGAGCCTGTTCTTGAGTTCAGCGGCAATAGTTAAGCCCACTCCATCATCGCTGAGGAGTGAATTACCCAACCCCAATATCAGTGTTTTCGTCTTCCCCACCCTTTTAAAAGCGCCTCAACTATCTGATTATGGGAGCAGGTGTCGCCCGAGCCTTTCCACAACTTCTCCCTTGCTGTTGTAGATAACTACCTCCATTGGTGCCTGTCCAGGAAGACTGTGGGTAGCGCAAGCAAGGCAAAGGTCGTAGGGACGCCATGCCATCTCAATACGGTTGAGCAGCCCCTCGGTTATCTCTTTGCCCGGTTTGATGAGTGCCATAGCCGCTTTCTTGACTGACATATTTACGGCGGCGGCATTATTAACTGTAGCCACAATCAGGTTGGCTTTCTTGATCACACCTCTTTCGTCGGTAATATAGTGATGGGTCAAAGTACCTCGAGGAGCTTCGACAATGCCAACACCTTCGTCTGGTGTAGCTGTAGGAATGGTACGAATGTTAGGGCTGGTGATTTCAGGGTCCTGGCTGAGCTCTAGCAATCTTTCGGCAGCGTAGAGAAGTTCAACGAGGCGTGCCCAGTGGGTTGCTAAGGTATGGTGGACTGGCTTGCCACCTAGTGTAGAGTAGAACCTCTCATAGGCTTCCTGGGCTAGTGGCGTTGTCATGCCATCAGCAGCATTGAGTCGAGAGAGAGGAGTTGCTCGGAAAACGCCGCTATCCTTGCCATCGACAAAACCTTTCCACCCGATCTTCTTGAGGTAGGGGAATTTCATATAGCTCCATGGCTCCACATGTTCAGCGACGTGGTCGAGGTATTCTCGGGGTGCATATTTGGCAAACTCTTTGCCATCAGGGTCAACTACTCTAACTTTGCCATCATAGAAATTGACTCTGTTCTTTTCGTCAACTAGACCCATGTAGTAGGTGCGGTGAGTATAAGCGTCGCTAACAATCATATCGACGTACTCTTTGTTCTTTAAGACGATGTCGTCAAATACTTTCAAGGAGAGCTTGGCAAATTCCACAGAGTCCTTGGCTATTTGCTCAACTTCCCTCCGTTCCTCTTCGTTAAGCCCTTTGCTGACACCGCCGGGCAGACCGAAGACAGGATGCACTGCTCTACCACCAAGCATGTGGATGATGCGGTGATTTTGCATCCGGGCATTAATTACGGCTCCGCCTAATTCTAAGCCGACTTTGGCGATGACTCCTAGAATATTCCGCTCAGCTACGGGAGCTTCTGGTCCCATGATGAAGTCGGGGCCAGCCAGAATGTAGAAATGGGTGGTATGGTCGGTAACGTAGAAGGCGCTATAAAAAAGTTCGCGAAGCTTCTTGGCTGGGCTTGGTGGTTCGACATGGAAGAGGGCATCGAGGGTTTTGGTTGATGCCATGTGGTGGGCTTCGGGGCAGACGCCGCAGATTCTCTGTGTTATCTGAGGCATGTCCTCAGCCAATCGCCCTTCACAAAATTTCTCAAATCCCCTCAGTTCTGGAACTTGGAAATAGGAGTTCTCCACCTCTCCGGCATCATTGAGGAATATCTCTATTTTGCCGTGACCCTCCAGCCGGGTAATGGGGTCTATAGTTATCTTCTTCATTTTATTTTTGCCCTCCTTAATAGCGAATCGGGTAGGCTGTAGCGGTAGAATGTACCCACCGGGTCGTAGATGCCATCAATAATTCTCTGAATTTCATCAGGGTCATTGGAGTCGATCACCGAAGCTACCGCACTCAAAAAATGAGCTCCTTGATCAATTACTCCGTCCACTGGCCCGTAGCAGCCGGTGCATGGCATATTAGCCTGCGGGCATGGAGCTTCGCAGCCGCCACGAGTGGCGATGCCAGCACAAAGGAGACCCTGTTCCAGAAGACATATTTCAGGATCAGGCATAATCTCAAAGGTACGGTAGAACTTCTTGACCTTTTTCACGTCTCTCTTCTTAGGGCAATCGTCACATACCGCTTTGGCATTGTGGGTAATCACTGTCCCTTTAGGTGGCAGTTTGCCTTCAATCAGGGCTTCCAAAGCCAGCCAGGTTGTCCTGGCTTCTGGAGGGCAACCTGGGATAACATAGTCTATGTCTACCGTCTGACCAAGGGTCTTGACCGTGTCATAGAACTCAGGGAGGGTAAGTTCACCTTCTGGTACCTTGCATTTTGTCTGTGGCAGGACTTTCTCCTTATTATCTGTCGATGGTGTTTCCAAGTAAGCCCGTTCAAAAATCAGCTCCCTGTTGAACATGTTGCCCAGTCCAGGGATACCACCCCCGTAGGCACAGGCACCGTAGGCGATCAGTACTTTGGATTTTTCGCGTAGCATTTTTGCCATGTGTTCCTGCTCTGAAGTTCTAATCGCTCCGTTAAATAGGCAAACATCTATACTTTTCTCGGGCATGGCCTCAACGTCTTTGTACTTGGCGTCAATGGCTACCGGCCAGAATACGATGTCGGCGACCTCTGCTAGCTTGAGGATTTTGTCGCCGATCTGGAGTTGAGCGATTTCACAACCACCGCAACTGGAAGCCCAGTATAGAGCCAGTTTGAGTTTAGCCATGTTTTGCCTCCTTGGAGTTATTTTTAAAGGGCCCCAGGGCTCTAACTTTAGCGGTCATATCGTCAACTATCGAGACAAAGCGGTCACCTTCAGAAGCTGACACCCAATCGAGACGCACTCGCTCCTCCTCGATGCCCATTTGGGCCAGCATTTTCTTGAGCAATGGCATGCGTCGCATTGTCTTATAATTGCCCTCGGAATAGTGGCAGTCACCGGCATGACAGCCCAAGACTAAAACGCCATCAGCTCCCAGCTCAAATGCTTTGACGACAAAGGTTGGTTCCACCCGACCACTGCACATCACTCTGATGATGCGGACGTTAGGGGAGCATTTCATTCTGGCAGTGCCAGCTAAATCGGCACCCCGATAGGAGCACCAGTTACAACAGAAGCCAACGATTTTTGGTTCGAAGTTCATACTAATACCCCCTCTATTTCTGCCATAATTTCTTCGGTAGTAAAATGCTTATGTGTAATCGCTGCACTAGGGCAGGCGGCGACACAAGTACCACAACCTTTGCACAGGGCATCATTGATTCGGGACACCTCTTCTTCCTCAATGAAGTCAATAGCGTTGTAAGGACAAAGAAGGTTGCAAATTCGGCAGCCGGAGCATTTCTCTTCATCGATGACTGCGACGGTTGCCTCTAGCTCAACCTTTCCTTTGCTAATTAAGGCCAATACACGTGCAGCTGCGGCTGAGGCTTGGGCTACAGTGTCAGGTATGTCCTTGGGACCCTGGCAGCAGCCGGCGATAAAGACACCGTCAGTCATAGTTGCTACCGGGTCGAGCTTAGGATGTCTCTCTATAAAGAAGGCATCGGCGCCTTGGCTGATGCTAAACAGCTGAGCAACGTTCTTGGCATCAGCCCGAGCTTCCAGGGCTATGCACAGGATAACCATGTCAACCGGGACTCGGATAACGGTTCCTAGCAAACTATCCTCGCCGACGACAATTAGTTTCCCCTTCTCCTCTTCACTTATCGCTCTATCTGTAACCTCGGCTGGCTTTCCTCGTATGAAGGTAACCCCTTCATCAGATAGCCGCTGATAGAATTCCTCGTAGCCTTTACCGAAGCAGCGCATATCTATATACATCTGGTAAACATCGGCTTTTGTCTTTTCCTTTATGAGGTGAGAGTATTTGAGAGCGTACATGCAACAGACGCGTGAGCAGTATTTATGATAATTTTCGTCTCGGCTGCCCACACAGTGTATTATAGCTATGCTTTTCGGCTCAGAACCGTCTTTGAGAACGATTTTGCCACCGGTGGGTCCTACGGAATTGCAGATTCTCTCGAATTCAAGACCTGTGACAACATTGGGAAATTTACCATAGCCATATTTGATGATGGGGGTGGGGTCGAACGGGTCATAGCCAGTGGTTATGATTATGTTTCCCACATCTATCTCGACAATTTTGTCCTGCTGCTCGAAATCGATGGCTTCTCTCTCGCAGAACTTTTCGCAGGCACGGCATTTGCCTTTGAGGAAATAGGCACAGCTCTCCTTGTCTATGACGGGAATATTAGGCACTGCTTGCGGAAATGGGGTGTAGATAGCTTTTCGCTGGCTTAATCCGAGGTCAAACTCGCTGTCTGCTTTCCACGGGCATTTCTCAATGCAGACACCGCAGCCATTGCATTTAGATTCGTCCACAAATTTAGCCTTTTTACGAATCTTGGCTTTGAAGCTGCCGATGAAACCGGCGATTTCCTCCACTTCACTGTAGGTCATCAATTCGATGTTGGGATGAGAGCCTGCAGAGGTCATCTTAGGTGTAAGGATACAGGCGGAGCAGTCTAAAGTGGGGAAGGTCTTATCGAACTGTATCATGTGTCCGCCGATGCTTGGGTCTTTCTCTACCAGATAAACTTTGTGCCCGGCATCAGCGATTTCTAACGCTGCTTGAATCCCGGCAATACCGCCGCCAACTATTAGAGTATTTGGATTAACCGGAACCTCTCTTACCTCTAAAGGCTGATGGAGATAAATACGCTTCACTGCAGCGCTTACCAGGGCTTTGGCTTTCTCTGTAGCCTCTCCGTGATCCTCGGTTGTCCAGGAGCAGTGTTCTCGGATGTTTGCCATTTCGAAGAGGTAAGGATTGAGACCGGCTTCTTGAATGGCGTGGCGGAAGGTTGGCTCATGCAGCAGTGGGGAACAGGAGGCAACCACAACCCGGTTGAGCCCTAGCTGCTTGATGTCATCCTTAATCATGCTCTGTCCCGGGTCAGAGCACATGAACTTGTATTCGCGGGCAATTGCTACCGCCGGCAGTCCCTTAGCAAACTCAACTACCTGCGGCACATCAACGGTACCGGCGATATTAGAGCCGCAGTGGCAAACATATACGCCTATCTTTGGCTCCGTGTCTTTCTTCGTTGCTACTTTTTTTTCTGCCATTATAATGCCTCCGCAACAAGTTCTGATATGTCTTTAACTTCTAGAACGCCAGCCTTATCCATGGATATCACACCATCGTTGAAATTGGCCATGCAATAAGGGCAGCTGATGGCTAGTGTATTGGCTCCCACCTCGAGTACCTGCTCAAGTCTAAGTTCAGAAAGCCTTTCGCCCTTTTTGCTTTCCATCCACAGTCTCCCAGCGCAACCACCGCAACAGAGGGAATATTCACGCATTTCCGGCATCTCGACGAAGTCCAAACCGGGGATGCTGTTCAATATCTCACGGTGCTCATCGTATATCCCTTGATAGCGGCCCAAACAGCAGGAGTCGTGATAGGTAACCTTTTTATTTAATTCCTTAGTCAGCTTTATCCTGCCATCTTTGATAAGGTCGGCCAGATATTGGGATAAGTGGATTACCTCGTAATTGGCTCCCAGTTCGGGGTATTCGTCCTTGAAAGTGTGATAGCAGTGGGGGGATGTGACAAGGATCTTCTTGACGCCGAGTTCAGCGAAAATATCGATGTTGGTCTTGGCTAATCGTTGGAACAGGCTTTCCGCGCCTGCCTTGCGTATGCTCTCGCCACAGCAGACAACGTTGTTATCCGGGATACCGAAATCCACCGCGGCTTTTTTCAGGATGTCAATCGTTGCCAGGGCAGTCTTCTGAGCAGGGGGGTCGTAGGTCTGGTAGCAGCACGGGAAATACAGTATCTCAGTACCTTTGGTGAATGTCTTGACGCCGAGGTCTTTGGCCCAATCCATTCGCTTTTCTGGTGGTTCTCCCAGCGGATTCCCTACGGCGGAGATATTCTTCTCTGAGATTCGTAGTGAGTGAGGGACTATGCCGGCGCCGACTTCTATGATAACGCGGCGCAAGGCTCGCATTATGTGAGGTATCTCTACATCGCGGGGGCAGCGGTCAACACAGGCGTTACAGCCAACACATCTCCACAACTCTTCGTCCTCAAAGTCAACAACGCCGAGTTGACTTTTGTGAATTAGCTTGCGCAGTGTGAAGCTCGTTAACCGGTTCCAGGGACAAACGCCAGTGCATAGACCACATTGGTAGCACAATTCAAGAGGGTTACCGCCCTTTTCCAAAATGATATCAGTAGTCTCTTTCATCGGGGTTGCAATTTCCATGATTGACCTTTCCTTTCCTCTTGGTTTTAGGCAAACCGCATTATAATACAACAAGTCGGATATTCTCTGCAAGTATAGGCGCGGCTATTTTGCCTAGTTCGGGCAGGATTTTAGGTAATTTTACGCGGGCTCTTATTTTGATAGAGGCGGTTCCACGTCCGCTTTTTTGTCATTGTGAACGAAACAGGGCCAAATTAGACGAGGCTAGAATCTCGGGCTAAGCGATATTTTTTGAAACTGGAAAACTGTTGGGTAATATAATAGACAATATCAGCTATTATGGCTAAAAGGTCCAAGCTCTCTTATTTGTTCTGTCATCTCATCTACTATGGAAGCAAAGCGGTCTGCTTCCGAGGCAGAGACCCAATCCAGCCTTACTCGCTCCTCCTCAATACCAAGTTGCCCCAGCATTTTCTTGAGCAATGGTATCCTGCGGGCTTCTTTCACATTACCTTCCAGGTAATGACATTCACCGGGATGTCAGCCGCAGACTAGAACCCCATCTGCCCCTAGCTGAAAAGCCTTGAGGATAAAGGTGGGCTCTACCCGGCCGCTGCACATGACCCTGATTACACGCACATTGGGTGCGTACTTTCTTCGAGATGTACCTGCCAGATCAGCCGCAGCGTAGGAACACCAGTTGCATAGGAATCCGACTATCTTTGGCTCGTGGTTCATGTTAGCACTCCTTCTAGTTGTGCCATAATTTGCTCAGTTGTGAAATGTCTGCTGATGATAGCCCCGCTGGGGCAAGCGGCAGCGCAGGTGCCGCAGCCTTTGCATAGAGCTTCGTTGATAGCAGACACCTTTCTCTCCTCGTTAAAGGAAATGGCATTGTATGGACACAGTGCGATGCAAGTCTTACATCCGGAGCAAAACTCCTCTTCGATAATTGCTGTAGCTGCCTCAATCTCAACGCTGCCCTTGCTTATCATGGCCATGACCCGGGCTGCGGCTGCTGAGGCTTGGGCTACCGTGTCGGGGATGTCCTTTGGTCCTTGGCAGCAGCCAGCGACAAAAACACCATCTGTAGTGGTAGCCACCGGGTCAAGCTTCGGATGCTTTTCCATGAAGAAGCCATCCTTGCTCCTGCTGATAGAAAATAGTTTAGCCACCTCACCAGCATCAGCTCGGGGCTCCAGAGCATTACTCAGAATAACCATGTCAACAGGAAGCCGCCTTTGCCGGCCTATTAAGGTATCCTCACAGAGAACTACGAGCCTTCCTATCTCTTCAGGGGTTTCGGCTATGTCTGTGACTTCTCCGGCACGACCCCGGATGAAGTTTACTCCCTCCTCCTGAAGCCGGTTGTAGAATTCTTCGTAGCCCTTGCCGAAACAACGGAGGTCGATATACAGGTCATATATCTCAGCGTCGGGTATTTTCTCTCTTATTAGATGGGCGAACTTGAGTGAAGACATGCAGCAGACACGGGAGCAGTATTCGTGATAGTTGAGGTCACGGCTGCCGATGCAGTGCAAGATAGCTAGGCTCCGTGGCTCTGAGCCATCTTTGAGCACTATTTTGCCGCCAGTTGGGCCCGAGGCACTGCTCATTCTCTCGAACTGGAAGCCGGTGATGACATTGTCATATCTTCCATAACCGAATTGAGATATTGGGGTGGGGTCAAAGGAATCGAAGCCAGTGGTAACTATGATGCAGCCGACGTCTAAATCAATTATCTTCTCTGTCTGTTCGAAGTCGATTGCCTTGGCTTCGCAGAACTTTTCGCAGGCACGGCATTTGCCTTTGATGAAATAAGTGCAACGCTCCCGGTCAATAACTGGAATGTTTGGCACTGCCTGGGGGAAAGGTGTATAGATAACCTTTCTTTTGCCGATGCCGAAGTCGAATTCGCTATCTGCCTTCATGGGGCATTTCTCCTGGCAGGTGCCACATCCAGTGCATTTGATTTCATCTACATAGCGCGGCTTCTTTCTTATTTTGACCTTGAAATTGCCCACGTAGCCTGAGACTTCTATAACCTCACTATAAGTCAGGAGCTCGATACTTTCGTGTGACCTCACCGAGGCCATCTTCGGTGTCAGTATTCAGGCGGAACAGTCTAAGGTGGGAAAGGTCTTATCGAGCTGGGCCATGTGACCGCCTATAGAAGGCTCCCGTTCCACCAGGTAAACCTTGTGGCCAGAATCGGCGATCTCAAGCGTTGCCTGTATGCCAGCGATGCCTCCGCCAACAACGAGGGTGTTTGGGTTGACCGGTACCTTCTTGGTTTCCAGCGGTATGTGATGGAAAACGCGCCGTATTGCGGCGTTGACCAGTGCCTTGGCTTTCTCAGTTGCCTTTCCACCATCTTCATGCACCCAAGAGCAGTGTTCCCGAATATTGGCCATCTCGAACAGATACGGGTTTAGACTGGCGCTAGCCAAAGTTCGCCTGAAGGTTTGTTCGTGTAATCGTGGGGAGCAGGAGGCCACGACAACGCGATTGAGCCCCAGTTCTTTGATGTCGTTCTTTATCAATTCTTGGCCTGGGTCTGAACAAGCGAATTTATAATCGCGGGCTATAGCTACCGATGGCAGACCTTTGGCGAACTCGGTTACTTGCTCGACATCAACCGTACTAGCAATGTTGGCGCCGCAGTGGCAGATATAGACACCTATTTTCGGCTCCATTTTGGGCCTCCTTATTAGTGCTTGATATAGCTGGCTAATACTTTTTCTAGCGGAACAATGTTTTCTTGTAGGCCTAGCTCTTTGCTCTCGATGCCGAAGGCTATGCCCATAAGCTGGGTGAAGAACAAAATAGGGATATTGAATTTAGTTTTGAATCTCCTGTTGACCACGCCTTGGTACGCATCCAGATTCAGGTGGCAGAATGGGCATACGGTGACGATGCAATCGGCGCCGTTACTTGCAGCGTTATCAAGGAGTTTGTGTATCAGTCCTAAAGCGATGTCCTGTTCAGATAAGATGAGCGAACCGCCGCAGCAGCGAGTCTTGAGCGGAAACGGCACAGCTTGGGCTCCTGAGCTCTCTATAAGGCGGTCCATTGATTCAGGATATTCCGGGTCGTCAAAGCTTGGTGTAGGCCGTACTACCTGGCAGCCATAGTAAGGGGCTACTTTGAGTCCGCCGAGGTCCACTTTAACCTTAGATGAAATTTCGTCATGACTGATGTCATTGGCGAAAACATCAAGGATATGTCGCACCTTAATAGTGCCGTGATACTCAAGGCCACCAGCTGCCAAAGCTTCGTTTATTTTCCCTCTAATCTCAGGGTATTCCTTGAAGTGTTGGTTTGTCCTGGCAAGGATAAGGTAACAGTCGCTACAAGCTGCCACTAAGTCTAACCCTCTTTTTTCAGCCAATGCTAAGTTGCGGGCGCAGCAGCAAAAGGCAGCCAGTTCGTCAACAACAGTGTATGGTGTAGAACCGCAGCAGTTCCAATCCTCAAGCTCGATGAGTTCCGTATCCAGAACCTTTGCCACAGCTTGGGCAGAGGTATCATAGGCGCGGCTGTCTTCGTGCATGCAGCAGCCAGGGAAGTAGCTATAATATCTCATGATGTGCCTCCAACGCCTTAGCTTTGTCCAGAATAGCTCTGAACTGACCTAGTGCCTCAGGTTTTAGTCTGGTGGGTTTAATCGGCATGCGCCCGTGCCTGAACAAGCTGAGCGCCACAGGCATGTTTTTCAGGGCGCTAAACGGGTTCACCTTGAGATAAAACCTGGTCATGCAGCCCAAGCGCGGGATATGACCATCATTGTAGACAGTGTCGCTGAACACCCTGTACAGGATTGGCGTGCGTGTACGTGGAGTGCTCACGTTATGGTGCATGGCCAGATGTTCCAGCGCATGCATTATATAGGTTGGCACGATTCCTCTGGGACAGCGCACCGTGCACATATAGCAAG
>JADHXB010000017.1 GCA_016783155.1 Dehalococcoidia bacterium | reverse complement strand
AAAAGATACGCCGGGCAGCAGGTTAACGCCGGCACCATCCTGGTCAGACAGCGCGGAACTCGCATTTATCCTGGCAGCAACGTCGGCATGGGCAAAGACCACACCCTGTTCGCCCTGATTAACGGCACCGTCAAATACGAACCGGCAACCAAGGACAAAAGAAAAGTTAGCGTGTACGCAGAGCAAGCGAAATGAAAGCTAAAATACATCCTGAATACTATACCGATGCTAAGGCCATCTGCTCCTGTGGCAATACCTTCACCACCGGCTCTACCAGTAAGATGCTTAAAGTGGAACTATGCAGCAAATGCCATCCATTCTTCACCGGTGAGCAGAAGATAGTTGACACCGCCGGCAGAGTGGAACGCTTCAAACGTCGCTACAAGCTTAACGAATAGACCTATCCCGCCATACTGCCGCCATTCTGAGCGTAGCGAAGAATCTCCTCACAGCATTTTCAGGGCCCGAATTGAGTTGAGATTCTTCAGTCGCTTTGCTCCTTCAGAATGACATTAAACGAAGGGCTCTCTCAGAATGACAAGGGGAAAGCGACCAAGACGTTAGGTGCAATGAAAGAGAAACCTTTCTATTACGGTGGGCAGGCGGTGATCGAAGGCGTGATGATGCGGGGGCGGGAAAATGTGGCTATTTCCGTCCGCCGTCCCGATGGTGAGATAGATACAACCAGCCAGCCACTTGCCAATATATACAGAGGCCGCTTGAGAAACTGGCCTTTCATCAGGGGCATAATCGTACTTATCGAGACTCTAGCCCTGGGCACTAAAGCCCTGTTTCACTCCGCACAGGTTGCTGCAGCCGAGGAAGATGAAGGCATATCCCCGACACTGCTGTGGGGAAGCATGGCTCTCGCTGTTGCCTTCGCCGTAGTCCTATTCTTTGTCCTCCCCTTGCTGCTCACCCGCTACCTTGTCGACCCGTACATCACCTCAGCCTTACTCAGCAACATTATCGAGGGCATCTTACGCATCGCCATCTTCATCGCCTACCTGAAGGTGATAAGCCTGATACCTGATATGAAGAGGGTCTTCGCCTATCACGGCGCCGAACACAAGGTGGTCAACACCTACGAAGCCGGGATGCCCCTGGAACTAGAATATGTCAAAAACTACTCTACCTCCAATGCTCGCTGCGGCACCAGCTTCCTGCTGGCAGTCCTGGTTATCTCTATCATCGTCTTCGCACTGCTCGGCCGTCCGCCCCTGTGGCTGAGCATCCTGTCCCGCGTTGTTCTCATCCCTGTCATCGCCGCCATCGGCTATGAATTTGTCCGCTTCGGAGCTGCCCATAGCCAGAACTGGCTAGTACGTGGCCTCCTCACCCCGGGCCTTAAGTTACAAACCATGACCACAGGAGAACCAACCGACAGCCAATTGGAAACAGCCCTAACAGCTTTGAAGAAGGTCATCGAAACTGATAGCAGCCAGCCATTAGACTCTAACAATCAAGCTTAGCCCATATCTTCATTATCAAACTTCTGGAAGAAACAGCTTCGATTGCCCGTATGGCATACCGGGCCGGCTGGCTTAGCCCGGATCAGTATAGCATCGCTGTCACAGTCTTTAGCCATCGACTGCACCTTCAGAATGCTGCCGGAGGTAGCCCCTTTGTGCCATAATTCCTGTCGGCTGCGGCTGTAGAACCAGACCTCGCCGCTATCCAGCGTCCGCCGCAGAGCTTCCTTATCAGCATAGCCCAACATCAGCACCTCACCACTATCAGCATCTTGAATTATGACCGGAATTAAACCTTTGTCATCGAATTTAAACATATCATCACCTCATTTTTGGACAGACCTTCAGGTCTGCCCGCTTTCTCACAGCCCCAACGCCAGAGCCTCTTTGAGGTTTATATCGCCGCTATAAAGCGCCTTACCCACAATAGCTCCCTCTACCCCAAGTTCTTTGAGCTTTCTTAGGTGGCTCAACGCCGAAATGCCACCGGCAGCAATTATGGGCAGGTTCACACCTTTCACCATCTCGGCTATGGCTTCAAAACCTGGCTCAGTCAAGGTACCATCGCGTTTTATATCGGTATAAATAAGACGCCTTACCCCGATTGCCGCCATCCTCCGACCTAATGCTAAAGCAGCAACCTCAGTGCTCTTTTTCCAGCCATGAGTAGCTACAAGCCCATCACGAGCATCTATGCCAACCACTATAGCCTCACCATATTTTTGGCATAATCTCTCCACAAGTTCCGGTTTCTCCACCGCCGCCGTACCCAGAATCACCCGATTTACTCCAATGGCTAGCAGCTTTGCCACAGTAGCCTCATCCCTTATACCACCGCCTAGTTGCACAGGCAAGCCCACCTGCTTTACTATAGCCTCGACAACAGCAATATTCCGCGGCTCACTGCTGGCAGCTCCATCCAGGTCAACCACATGCAGCCTACCAGCCCCCTGAGCCTGCCAGTTAAGAGCCACAGCTACCGGGTTCTCAGAGAAGACCGTCTCCTGGTTGTAATCACCCTGATACAACCTCACACATTTGCCGCCCTTAATATCAACAGCTGGAATTAACTCCATATGATGTCCTGCCCTCACTTGCCAATAATACCTTAATCGGATAGCCATCTCAAGCTGAAAAACATGCTAAGCTCGTTCAGATAGATAGGTTAGACTTTCATAATGTAACATTGGATAATGTCCCCGGTGTCATTGCGAGCCCCGATGCAATCGTGGCGTGGCAATCTCAATGCCTCCCCACCTAGATCGCCACGTCGTCCTTCCGTGGAAGGACTTCTCGCGATGACGGGAAGAAGAACAGTGATAGTAGGCCCTGTTCCAAGCGCCAACGAGGAATCCCGCTCTTAGCAATAACAACAGCAGCAAGTGTCACTAATGTACTGGACGAGTACACACGCTTGATATACTTTCGTCGGTAGTCTATACTACTCAAGGCCTGAAAAAGCCTCCTGAGACAGAGAGGCAAAAGTTCAAGTTTAAAGGGGGTAAACATGGATTTCCGGCTTACTGAGGAGCAGGAAAAGTTCAGAAAAGAAGCCCGCGATTTCCTCGAAGGGGAAAAGAAGCAAAAACTGTGGGAGCCATCGATTGACTCCTGGATTATGGCTTATGACCCGGAATTCACCAAGCGTGTGGCAGCCAAGGGGTGGATTGGCCTTACCTGGCCCAAGGAGTATGGGGGACAAGGACGATGCGCCTTTGACCGATTAATCCTAACCGAGGAAATACTAAGATACGGGGCTCCGGCAGCCTGTCACTGGTTCGCCGACCGCCAGATAGGCGGCTCTATACTCAAGTACGGAACTGAGCAACAGAAGAGAGAGCTCCTTCCCAAGATAATGAAGGGTGAGATGTACGTCGGCTTGGGGATGAGCGAGCCGGAGGCCGGATGTGACCTGGCTTCCCTCAAGACCCAGGCAACTAAGAAGAATGACCACTATGTGATTAATGGTCAGAAGACCTGGACCAGTGGTGGCAAGTATATGAACTATCTCTACCTGTTAGCGCGAACTGACCCCACTGTGGCCAAACACCAAGGACTCAGCGAATTCATCATTCCCAAGGACCTGGCTGGAATCACCACCAGCCCTATAATTGACATCACCGGAAACGAGGCCTGGAATGAGGTATTCTTCGAAAACGTTCACGTTCCCAAAGAATGTCTAATAGGTAAAGAGAGCAATGGCTGGCGCCAGGTGATGGAGCAACTAGCCTATGAGAGAAGCGGCATGGAACGGATTATGGCCAACTACCCAGTTTTTGAAGGCATTATCCAGTTCGTTAAGGAGACCAAGCGAGATGGCAAGCCACTATGCCAGGATTCGGTAATCCGCAACAAGCTGGCACAGCTAAAGATAGAGTTTGAGGTGGGACGCCTCTTCATGTACCGGGTGGCATTAGTCATGGACGAAGGACGTGCCCCGGAATGGGAAGCAGCCATGTCCAAGGCCTACGCCACCGCCTTTGAGCAGCGCTTAGCTAACACAGCTCTGGAGATCTTGGGGCCTTACGGTCAACTGGCGCCTCACTCCAAATGGACGAAGCTGAATGGGATGGCTTATCATGCCTACCTCTCCTCCAAGGGGTATAGCCTTCAGGCCGGGACAACGGAGGTTTTGAAGAACATCCTGGCCCTACGCAAGCTGGGATTGCCCACAGGGTGAGCTTAAAAATACATCAGAAAATCCAGAAAGGAAGATAACTAATGAACTTGTCCTTCACAGAAGAGCAGGAAATTTTACGGAAATTCGCTCGAGATTTTTTGACAAGCAAATTCCCTAAGAAGGTGTTAAAAGAGTTGGAGGAAACCGAGTCAGGCTACTCGCCGGAGATATGGAAAGAGATGGCTGATCTCGGCTGGATGGGGTTGCCCTTCCCGGAGAAATACGGCGGAACCGGTATGACTTTCCTCGACCTGGCAGTGCTTCTGGAGGAGATGGGAAAGGCCTGCATGCCCGGTCCATACTTCTCCACAGTAGTTCTCGGCGGACTTCCAATTCTTGATATTGGAACCGAGGCGCAGAAGCAAGAATACCTTCCCCAAATAGCCCAGGGAAAATCAATCTTCACCCTGGCCCTGACAGAGCCCAGCGGCAGCTATGACGCCGCCTCAATCATAGCTAAGGCTGTTCCTGACGGAGACGGCTGGGTTATAAGCGGCACCAAGCTTTTTGTTCCCGACGCACAAGTGGCCGACTATATCCTATGTGTTGCCCGAACTGATGACAAGGCTAAGCCGGAGGAGGGTTTAACCACATTCATAGTTGAGGCGAAACAGCCGGGCATAGGTCATACGGTATTGAATGCCATGTCTGGCAAGCTATGCGAGGTGGTCTGCGACGGGGTAAAGGTGCCCAAGGAGAACATCCTGGGTCAGCTTAATCAGGGGTGGAGTGGCATCAAGAAGGCGATTGACCGAGCCGTTGTGGCCAAGTGTTGCCTCACGGTTGGGATAACCCAACAGGTGCTCGACATGACTGTTGAGTATGCCAAAGAAAGAAAGCAATTCGACCGTCCGATAGGGAGTTTTCAGATCATCCAACACTACTGTGCCGATATGTTAACCGATATTGAGGGCATGAGGCTCAGCGCCTACCATGCCGCATGGAAGTTAAGCGAGGGCCTTTCCTGTGCTGAAGAGGTCGCTGCAGCCAGAGCATGGGCGGTACAAGCTGGTGAACGAGTCATAGGCTTGGCGCATCAGATTCACGGCGCCATTGGTGTCGCCATGGAATATGACCTGCACTATTACACCCGCTCGCTTAAGGCCTGTGAACTAAGCTTTGGCGGCGCTGATGTTTACCGCGAGATAGTAGCTCAAGAGATGGGACTCTAACTTTACCATTATGTACGCGGTTTATCTGAGTGACATCTTAAAAATAATTCGACTGCGAAAGGAGACAATGAATGGGCAAAACCCAAGAATCAATTGAGGCATATAAGGCAAAACGCGAAAAAATAAAGCAAATGGGAGGCTCAAAAGCCATTGAAAAGCGGCATGAAGCTGGACAATTGTCAGCCCGCGAAAGGGTCGACTATTTCTTTGATCCAGGTACTTTCACCGAAATAGGACTTTTTGTTAAGCACCGGACCACAAATTTCGGCATGGACAAAAGGGAGGTGCCAGCTGAAGGAGTAATAACTGGCTATGGTAATGTAAATGGCAGGCCTGTTGTCGTTATCGCGGAAGACTATACTGCCATGGCAGGGACTTTTGGCGAATATCACGGCAAGAAATTTACCCGAGCCCTCGAATTTGCCAAGGATATGGGCTGGCCTTGCATAAGCATGAACGACTCAGGGGGAGCCCGACTTCAGGAAGGTATGGATACACTCGAGGCTTATGGTTGGCTATTCAGATCCCAAATTCTGGCTTCTGGAATAGTGCCTCAAATATCCTTGCTCATGGGGCCATGCTTGGGCGGGCAGGCTTATCATCCAGTAATGCAAGATTTCCTCATCCAATGCCGTCATACCGGCTTTATGGGCATCGCCGGTCCTGCCTTCGTAAAAACTCAAACCGGAGAGGAAATCAGCCTCGAGGAACTTTCCGGCTGGAAAGCCCATGCCATGAAGTCAGGCCAAACCCACCTCGTAGCTGAAAACGACCAGGAAGCCCTGGATATGTGCAAACATCTTTTATCCTTTCTCCCCTTAAATAACAACGAAGATCCACCTCCAATAGAGACAAATGACGACCCGGTGAGAATAGTCCCAGAGCTGGACACCATCATTCCCGACAATCCAGCCCAGCCATTTAACATGCTTGGAGTAATCACATCAGTAACCGATGATGGTCACTTTTTCGAGTTATTTAAAGATTACGCCCGAAACTGCATAATCGGCTTCTCTCGATTCAACGGGCGCCCAGTCGGTATCGTAGCCAACCAGCCAACGTATATTGGCGGGGTTATCGACATAGACGCTTCAGACAAAATGGCCAGATTTATAAGGTTTTGCGACCTGTTTAACATCCCGCTAATCAGCTTCCAGGACTGCCCCGGTTACATGATAGGTTCTGAACAGGATTGGAAGGGTATTCTGCGTCATGGCGCAAAATTGCTTTTCGCCTGGGCCGATGCTACCGTGCCCTTGATTTCAATCATTGTTAGAAAATCATATGCTGGTGCACACTACGGGATGCTTGATAAATCCATCGGTGCCGACCTGGTCTTCGCCTGGCCAACAGCCCAGGTCACCATTGTCGGCGCTGCGACTGCAACCAGCGTCATCTTTGCCAAGGAGATAAAAGAGTCAGAAAACCCCAAAGAGGTGAGGGACAAACGAATACAGGAGTATGGAGAACTCTATGAGAACCCCTACCAAGGAGCAGAGCGAGGCTATATTGACGATATCATCATGCCCAGCGATACCAGAAAGATAATAAATAGAGCCCTGGATATTTTGGAAAATAAGACCGTGGCCAGGCCGTGGAGAAAGTATTCTAATATAAACCTATAGAACTAGCACTCGCAGTGTGTGTAAGGAAGTAGTTGCGGGCTTTAGCACACTCGAGTAAGCAGTAATATGTGAAACTCGCCTCTGGGTAGTCACATGGAGGTCAACTATACCGATATTTCAAAGACATACGACAGCTATCGCTCTTACCCGGAGAGCCTGATAAAAAAGATTATTGCACTGGGGAGGATTAGCCAGGGAAAGAAGGTCTTAGACCTTGGCTGCGGCACAGGAAGTATAGCTTCACAACTGCGGACGGCAATAAAAGCCGATACCATCGGTGTAGATGCGTCGTTTGCTATGTTGAAGGTAGCCAAGGACAAATCTCTCGAAGTTATCTGTACCGATATCGATAACCAGCAACTACCTTTCCGCGATGGTTCTTTTGATACCGTAATAGTAGCTTACGTTATTCATCAAATAAAAAACCTTGCGCCCCTGCTTTCAGAGTGTTATCGCGTGTTACGTGGTGGTGTCCTGGTTCTTTTAACATCCAGTCATAAACAAATCGAAAATCAGCATCCAGTCATCAAGGATTTTTTCCCTAGCTACATAGATATTGATAAAGGCAGATTCCCGGATATTCACCATATAGATTACCTGTTAGATTCTCTGGGCTTGAAGGATATTAAACACGAGGAGATAACTCTAGAGAACATACCGATAGACTATGAATATTTGCAGAAAGTAAAGAGCAAATATGTCTCGACCTACTACCTTATACCTCAGAGCGAATTCGAGAATGGTGTTAAGCAATTGGAAGCCTTCATTACGAATAGTAAGCAACCAGAATTCAAAGACTGGCATGGAATGATAATATGTGGACTAAAGACCATCAACTAAAGGAGAGGTAAAAATGGAATCATTAAGCTCATGGCCAACACCAATTTGGATTTGGATGACATGGATTATCCCTTTAATCATCCTCTGGACTCTGCCATGGAAAGGTGTAGCCCTGTGGCGTGCTGCCGGTAACAAGCAGCTGTGGTGGTTTGTGGCTCTGTTTTTGCTTAATACACTGGCAATCCTGGAGATTATATACATCTTCGGATTCAGCCGTAAGAAATCAGCGCCCACCGCTTAAGTGTAGACACGCTATCAGCCTGTTTGTTATACTCAAGGACTCATGAAGCTGAAAATTTGGTTCCTCGAGACCAGGCCACAATTTTTGCTTCTCTCAGTGGTACTGGCTTTCCTGGGCACCTGCATGGCCTGGTATGACGGTGCCTTTCACCTTGGCCATGCTATACTGGCTTTTATCGGCCTGCTTTTGTGTCACATCAGCATCAATGTCCTCAACGACTACTTCGACTATAGAAGCGGGATCGACCTGAAGACCAGAAGGACGCCATTCAGCGGTGGCAGCGGTTTTCTCCCTGCGGCATCTCTAAAGCCTGAGCATGTCTTATGGTTCGGTTTGGCCTGCTTCCTGCTGGCAGTGCCCATAGGTATTTACTTTGTCCTGGTCAGCGGCTGGCTCCTGCTGCCGCTCCTTGTTATAGCTGCTGTATGCATTCTCCTCTATACACCGCTCCTGACCAAGCTGGGCTGGCCTGAGTGGTCTCCTGGAGTCGGTCTGGGAGCTCTGCCGATTCTGGGAGCTTACTTCGTCCAGACAGGCGAATACACTATCCCCGCCATCGTGGCATCCATAGCCTCTGGTATATTAGTGCACAACCTGCTCCTGCTGAACGAATTCCCTGACACTGAAGCGGACAAAACAGCAGGCAGGAAAACTCTGCCCATAACCTTGGGAAAAGCAAGGGCAAGCATAGTCTATTCAGTATTAACCGGCTTAGTCTATTTGTGGATAGTTGCCTGGGTGGCAGCAGGGCTAATGCCGGCTTTCTGCCTGATAGCCCTGCTAACGCTGCCCTTCGCTATCAGAGCTATTCAAGGTGCCCTGAAATACCAAGACGAAAGCAAGCTGATGCCAGCGATGGCAAACAACGTCCTGGTTGTACTTTTGACCCAGTTGCTGTTAGGCATTGGTTATATTCTGGCAGGAGCCTTCTAATCTAAAATAATTTGAGCATTTACCGTCATTGCGAGGCGTCCCGAGTGAAACGAAGGGACAGCCGTGGCAATCTCGGCTTCTATCCTGTCATCGCGAGGGGCGTCAGCGCCGTGGTGATCTCGGTGGTGACTGGGAAAGGTGGTGGGATTGCTTCGCGGAGTTTATCCTGAGCGGGATGAGATTCTTCGCTTTGCTCAGAATGACAGGAGGCGAAGGGCTCGCAATGACAAATGAGGTATACTATGCCAACCGACCTGATTCTGCTGCACGCGCCCAGCGTGTATGATTTCCGCAAGAAAACCATACTCTACGGACCGGTCAGCGACCTCATCCCTCCTTCCTACGTCTTCGAGATGTACCCTATCGGGCTCACCAGCATCGCTGAATATCTGGAACGTGCCGGCTATCGAGTGCGCATCGTAAACCTTGCCGTGCGCATGCTCAGGGACAGGAAATTTGATGCCGAAGCATTTATAAAGCGTCTCAAGGCGCCAATCTTCGGTATCGACCTGCACTGGATGTTGCATTGCCACGGCGCTATCGAAGTGGCAAAGATAGTCAAAAAATGGCACCCTGAGTCGAAGGTGATTTTCGGCGGCTTCTCCTCAACCTACTTCTACAAAGAGCTGCTTCAATACCCCGAGATAGATTATGTGCTCAGGGGGGACTCCACGGAGGAACCTTTCCGGCAACTGATGGACTGCATGAAGAACAAAGGAGAGCTCGGGAAAATACCCAACCTTGCCTGGCGGGACAACCAGGGGACGATACACGAAAACGAGTTCTGCCACGTTCCCACCGACCTCAGCGATGTCATGGTTAATCATTACGGCAACGTGGTCCGGTCTGTGATTAGGTACCGCGACCTTATCAGTTATACACCGGTCAAGGACTGGCTTCGCTATCCCATCACGGCAGTGCTTACCTGCCGTGGCTGCACCCAGAACTGCATCATCTGCGGAGGCTCGGCGGCAACTTTCCGACATTGCTACAACCGACAGAAGCCAGTTTTCCGTCCCCCCGAAGCGGTAGCTCGTGACGTCAGGCAAATCTCGCGCTTCAGCAACGGCCCCATTTTCATACTGGGCGACCTGCGTCAGGCAGGAGAAGACTACGCCAGCCAGGTCCTGAGCCTGCTTCAGAAGAACAGGGTAAAAAATCAGTTCGTTCTCGAATTATTCTATCCGGCTTCAAAGGACTTCCTGCGCCGGATGAGCCTGGCCTGCCCTGGCTTCTGCCTGGAGATCTCCCCCGAATCCCACGACCCTGAGATAAGGAAAATCATCGGCAGGCCCTATTCCAGCCAGGAGCTGGAGCAAACGCTGGGCGATGCCCTCGATGTCGGCTGCAGGCGGCTCGATGTGTTTTTCATGATTGGGTTGCCAAGGCAAACCCCACAGTCGGTAACGGACACCATCGACTACTGCGACCACCTGTTAGAAAGATTCAAGGGGGACAAGCGACTGTCGCTGTTTATCTCCCCGCTGGCACCATTCCTTGACCCGGGCAGCCTGGGCTTCGAGCACCCGGAGCGCTACGGCTACCACATACTGTTCCGGAAGCTGGAAGAGCACCGCCAGGCGCTGGCATCGCCAAGCTGGAAATATTCCCTCAACTACGAAACGGACTGGCTGACTCGCCAGCAGATTGTTGACGCCTCCTACGAAGCCATCCTGCGCCTGAACCAGCTCAGGGTGAAATACGGAGCTATACCTGAACGGTTAGCCAAAATAAGCGAGCAGCGCCTCAGAGCCGCCTGGGAAATGGCACGCCGCATTGACGACCTGCTGTCAAAAAACAATATTGAGGAAATAGACCGCCTGAAACCAGAGGTGGACAGAATCAACATGTTCCCCGTAGCCGAGAAAATCCAGCTAGAGGTGCCGCCTCCATTCATCAAGCTGAAACCGCTGCAAGCCCTTTGTTACTTAGTGACAGGGCGATAAACGCTGATGTCACAAAATAGCGAAATGTTTATAAGCGAATTTGTTGACCCTCAGACAGTAAGCTATAATGACATTGATATACATAGAAGAAATCGACAGGTACGCCTGGATAAGGTCTTTGATATCACTTACTGTAGCTGCAGGGCTAAGCTATGAAATTATCACCAAAAGAACGAAGAAAAATCTACGAAGAAGAAAAGGCACGTATCGCAGCCAAGCAGAAACGGCAGACAGCTCAGGGTAGCTCAACGACTCGACTGGAACCAAATGTTGCCGGATTGCTTTGTTACCTCGCTGGCTGGATAACCGGCATAATCTTTCTTGTCCTTGAGCAAAAGAACAAATTCATTCGCTTCCATGCCATGCAATCGATAGTCACCTTCGGTTTTCTCACTATAGCCGGTATCCTCCTCAGTGCCTTACCTTTCGTAGGTGACTTCTTGGCTCTCGCTATCGGCATTGTGGTCCTCATTTTATGGATTATTCTGATGGTGAAGGCTTACCAGGGTGAGCTGTATAAATTACCGGTGGCGGGCAATATAGCCGAGGGGATACTACCAGCTTTCAGGCGCGGGGGGAAATACGAAACGGCTAAAGAGCAGGAGGCTGCCGAATCTACAGGGGTATCCCAAGCAGCAAAATCGGAAAAAGCCGAGGGGGTCGGTGAGCGGGTTGATGATTATTCCACCGGCACCAGGGCTGGTAGAATCGCCGGCTATAGTTTCGCAATCTTCTGGAATTTGGTTCTACTTAT
This sequence comes from Dehalococcoidia bacterium, assembly GCA_016783155.1. Lineage (GTDB taxonomy): Bacteria > Chloroflexota > Dehalococcoidia > GIF9 > UBA5629 > 9FT-COMBO-48-23. Next base: position 10,711 of record JADHXB010000017.1, on the reverse strand, counting down.
ATTCTTCTCTTTCTTCCACCGGTATATTGCGTGGTACCACGTCCAGCCAGATGGAAGCGTGATGGGACTTCCACTGCTCACCAACGACTATTTTGCCTGGCTCCCGATTCTGATTACAGCATTACTATTATCTATAGCCGCTTATATTATATTAATCATATATGATAAATATTGGCTGCGTGAAACCATTCAAATTATCCTGAATATAATCGGTGTTGCCGTAATAGTGAATCTCCTGTTCATATTTCCCTTCAATTTCAATGTAATACCTAATAATACTGCAGTTTATGTTGTGCCAATAGTAGTAACTATCGTTTTGATCCTCATTGCAGTTGGCTTAGGGGTAGCAGCACTGGTCCACTTCATAAAGTTGATCGTTAACTCAGCTAGGCAAAGTTCGAGTTAACCTTTGGATCTTGCAATTCAATAGACTTTCTAGCGGATTGTGTCCTTCGATATGACTTATTAAAGCACGCGAGCAAAGAATTTCTTATTCACGGCTGAGAAAATTGACGTTCCTTTAACTTCTCAACAATGTTGTCTTCTCTGACCAGTGCATTACCTACGCCGTACTTTTTAAGAAGCCTCAGTGGCACGCAGCAGCATGAGCAGCAGTTACATATCGCATAGAAGTCATGCTGCCAGTGGACGATGGTGTGTATGAGGCCATTTTGGTGGCACTGCTTTAAGATGTCCTTAGCCTCCTGCTTTGTTATCTCTCGATAGTCGTGAGGTCTTCCTTCCATGAATATGTTTCGGCTAAGTCCCACAATTATCTCCGCGTTTATCGGATTGTCGCAATTCTTAAACACAGCTCGACAGGTGCATGGACCCAAAGCCAACCCATCTGAACTGTCTACAATTTCATTGGCCTCATGGAGATTGAGCAGATAGGCCGCGCTGACGTTTTTGCCGTATGCATTGGCTACCTTTCTGACTAGTCTCCCTATTAGAGGTATTCTAGTCCACCTTGCCTGGAAGATGTAGTATTTGAGCGCCAACTCACGATATCTACTGTATAGCTTTAACGAATGGTGCATAGGACCTTTTAAACATCCTATTATACAACATTCTATTCAAGCATAACCTTAACGCAGCCTACCCTCTGTAACAATAGGGCGACTTGTGCAATCCAACGCATCTGTCATATTAGAGAAATTCTAAACCACCGGATGTCTTCGATATCTGTGGAGATAACATTATAATTTGACCTGAAGAGAATTTACAGGTAAGGTGTTAGCAAGTAAGACCTGAAAAGGAATTGAATACGGAGGTTTAGACGTGGGTAGTAAGGGAAGAAAAAATGTGAAAAAACCCAAGAAACAAACATCAGAAAAGAAAGCTGCGAAGACAGAACAAAAGAAGAAATAAAGGGCCAACTAATGCAGCTTAAACAGCGCTAGTTCCCATCCAGGGCAATTGCCTGTTGTTCAGCATGTCACATTTGTCCAGGATTGTGCATTTAGGCTATTTCTAGGCGCAGAGTCTGGCACTGAGGTCAGCCTCGTGTTGCTTGAGCCACTTCTTATAATCTCGCCATGCTGGACAGTATTCAGCTACCAGTTCCCAGAACCTCTTTGAATGATTCATCTCTTTCAGATGGGTAAGTTCATGGATGATGACATAGTCTATCACAGGCTCTGGCGCCATTATTAGTTTCCAGTTAAAGCTAAGATTTTTCCTGTGGGAGCAGCTGCCCCAACGGGTCTTTTGACCTCGTATGGCAACTCGTTTGTAGCTGATGCCCATCTGAGAGCTCAGTTTATCCGCTCTCTCGTTTATCAGCTTAGCGGCCTCTGTCCGATACCACTGCTCCAGAGCTAACTCTAAGATACCATTTTTGAATAAACCGGGGCTTACCGCCAGTATATTTCCATCTAGCGTTACATCACCAACGCCATCGTGGTTTTCCCGTTTGACCAGCTCCAAGTCTCGGCCAAGATATGGGACGGTATCGCCACTCCTGAGTTCTTTTTTGGCTGAAAGCGATTTGAAATGGCTACATCTGGATAGGTTCCTTGAGATCCATCGTCCCTTCGATTGTAAAAGTCCAGAGAGTTGCCCAATTTCGTAAAAATGAGGAACAACTACCGTAAGCCCCGTTTGTTGTCTCACCTCGAGCCGGACACGCTTTGCCCTAAGGCTTCGCTTGACTGTATATGTAATGGTCTGTCCATTAATACAGGTTTCGCGTTTCTCTACTAATTCTGATTGATGCCAAGTTTTTTGTGCCATGTCTATAGTCTAAAGGTTCAATGTATTATCTGTCTAGAACACAAGGCAGAAAAAGGAAGACGAAGTCTTAAGTCACAAATGCCTGTTTTGTTACTTCCGAAGCCATTAGTAAATCAACCTAGATTGCACTCTATCGCACATGGTGCCCTGTTGAAAGCTTGCTACCGCTTATTTATAATCAACCTGTGTCAAAGCAGCAACTGGACAATATATTAGTAGCCGAGACAGCCAAAAAGCTTTGGAGTTGAACAAAAGTTCATAATGTGCAATTCGCAAACAGGAAGCTGGGTATTTTTAAGATACCCAGCTTCGGTTATTTCCGGTTCTTTGTATATTTAGCTCTTGATCCGATACATTTTGGTCCCGCACTTTGGACAAACACCTCGTATAGCGGGCTGGCCATTTTCCGTTTTAACAGTCCTCGGATTCCTCATCTCTCTTTTAATGCGGCATGTCATACAATATGCTTGCATTTACATACCCCCTTTTCAGTTATAAACGATGAACTATCCTTAAAAGTTTACCTTACCGATAAAATTCCTAGACCAGTAACTATAGCCTCCTATTAAGCAAAGAAGCTGTTGAAAGCTTGCTGCCACTTATCTATAATCAACCTTGCCAGCTTATACCAGCCCCTTTGACAGGAGAGAGTCAGAGTGAGGATGACAATGGGAGATTCTTCGCGGAGTTTATCCTGAGTGGAGATTCTTCAGTCGCTTCGCTCCTTCAGAATGACATTAATGAAGGGCTCAGAATGACAGAAAGCAGCAGGGACAAATATGACAAAGCAGCGACTTGACAATCTATTAGTAGTCAGAGAGCTGGCTGAAAACAACAAAATGGCCCAGGCTATTATTATGGCCGGCAAGGTAACTGTATCCGGTAAGGTAATCACCAAGCCGGGCACCCAGGTGGATGAAAACGCCAGCCTCGAGCTAGCCGAAAAACTGCCCTACGTCAGCCGGGGCGGCTTCAAGCTGGCTCATGCCCTGGATGAGTTCAAGCTCGATGTAACTTCCCTGACGGCTCTGGATGTCGGCGCCTCCACCGGCGGCTTCACCGATTGCCTCTTGCAGCGTGGCGCCAGGCGTGTCTATGCCATAGACGTCGGCTACGGTCAGCTCGACTACAAGCTGAGGCAGGATCCCAGAGTAGTTGTCATGGAAAGAGTAAACGCCCATTATCCCTTCTCACTGCCGGAAAAGGTGAACATAGCCACCATAGACTTGTCCTTCATCTCAGTGACCAATGTAATCCCCAATGTCATAGGCCATCTTACACAACCTGGCTATATAATCGTCCTGTTCAAGCCACAATTCGAGGCAGAAAGAAAAGAGGTGCCTAAGGGCGGCATAATCAAAGACCCCCAGCTTCATGCCAGAGTTCTGGGACGCTTTATCGTCTGGGCAACCGGGCATGACTTAAGACTGCGCGGACTTGTTGCCTCACCCATCTTAGGTGCCGAGGGAAACAGGGAATTTCTGATATTTTTAACTCCCAGCCAGATTGAATAAAAGGAATATGCTTATTCGTCTTTGCGAGGCACGTAGTGCCGTGGCAATCTCGGTGGTGGGAAAGGGGATTGCTTCGCCTTCGGCTCGCAATGACAGAGGAGGTGTCATTCTGAAGGAGCGGAGCGACCGAAAAATCTCACCCAAACTGAGTTCCGCAACCTTTGAGATTCTTCGCTGCGCTCAGAATGACAGAGGAGGAGATGTCATTCGAGGAGCTTCTTTCTTTTTTGTCATTGCGAGGAGCGTAGCGACGTGGCAATCTCGGCGGGGAAATAAAGCGAGATTGCCACGCGGAGTTTATCCTGAGCGGGATGAGATTCTTCGCTTTGCTCAGAATGACAGGAAGCGAAGGGCTCGCAATGACAGGAGGGAAAAGGGCTCGCAATGATAGAGAGGAGTTGCACAACAATCTCATGAAAAGGGAAATCACCCTAACGGTTGACAACCTTCGCCTTCCCGGCGAGGTCTATTTCCCGGAAACCACTAAAAGACCGTACCCGGCCCTGTGCCTGTGCCATGGCATACCTTCCGGACAGCCCAGCTCAAGTGATGACAGAGGCTACCCTGGGTTAGCTGAAAGGTTCTGTGCTGCCGGTTTTATCACTCTGATTTTCAACTTCCGCGGAGCCGGCCCGGCTCAGGGCAACTTGGATATGATGGGCTGGACACGAGATTTAGAGGCTGCCATCGACTATCTAGCCAGCCTGGAAGAAGTCGATAAATCGCGCCTCTGTCTTCTCGGCTCCAGCGGTGGTGCCGCCGTAAGCGTTTATGTAGCCGCCAATGACCCAAGAGTGTCTTCTTTAGCAACCTTCGCCTGTCCGGCTGAATTCAGTTTCTTGACCGACAAACAGCGCGCCAGGGCTACCGTCGACCATTTCCGCAGCATCGGGGTGATACGAGATGCGGACTTTCCGCCTTCGGTAGACGAATGGCTTGAAGGCTTTAGCGTGGTCTCGCCACTACGCTGGATAGACAGAATCTCTCCCCACCCCCTCCTCCTGATTCACGGTGATAAAGATGACCTGGTGCCCGTAGAGCACGCCTACAAGCTCTATGAACGCGCTGGGGAGCCCAAGGAGCTGGCAATAATCCCAGACGTCGGACACAGGCTGCGCCTGGAAGAAAAAGCCATAACCGCCGCCCTGGACTGGCTGAAGACAAAGCTCAACATGTAGCCGCGAGGCTTTAGTCCTTCCCTGGGGGACTCTTCACCCACCGTCATTGCGAGCCCTTCGCCTCCTGTCATTCTGAGCAAAGCGAAGAATCTCATCCCGCTCAGGATGAACTCCGCGAAGCAATCTCACAGTTATGCCAGCCGAGAGAGATTGCCACGGCACTTCGTGCCTCGCAATGACAACCAATCTTGTAATGAAATGGATGTGTCACTAATTTGCTGGACGAGCACAGCCTATTGACAAGGGAAGAGTCGCGTGTTAGTATGCCAAAAGCAGCCTTCAGACGGGCATAGTGCTGATAGGCATCACCGCATGAGTATTTACTGTCACGGCTTAAGTTGCTGGAGGAAGATGGTGGCTGATGAGTGCCGTACAGCAAGGAAAGCTGTCCAGCTAGGCTGCGTAGAAGGTACGGCATAATGAAAAGGCTTTTTTCTCATCCCTCAGGTGTCTTTTTTAAGAAGCAATACACAGTGCCCAAAGCTGCCAGGATAACCAATGTATTAGTATTGACACTGCTGTTATTGTCATGTTTCCTGCCGGTCCTGGTTAATCCCGGGGCTGTCCATGCAGATGATTCCTTCGTCAAGCTGCCCAACCCGACCCCCCTGCCCCCTTCGCAGGCGTTTGGAGTAGCCTTCAGCCACGATTCTACGTACATGGCGGTCGCCCATTTGAACAGTCCCTATGTCACCATATACAAGATAGGGGTCGGCGACACCTTCACCAAGCTGGCCGACCCGACCCCCCTGCCCGGTAGCACCGGGAAGGGAGTAGCCTTCAGCCACGATTCTACGTACATGGCGGTGACCTCCGACGGCAGTCCCTATGTCACCATATACAAGATAGGGGTCGGCGACACCTTCACCAAGCTGGCCGACCCGACCCCCCTGCCCACTAATGAAGGGAGGGGAGTGGCCTTCAGCCACGACTCCACTTACATGGCGGTGGGTCATTGTGACAGTCCCTATGTCAACATATACAAGAGGAGCGGCGACACCTTCACCAAGCTGCCCAACCCGGCCACCCCGCCCCCTGCCCCCGCGATGGGAGTAGCCTTCAGCCACGACTCCTCCTACATGGCGGTCGCCCATGGCACCAGTCCCTATGTCACCATATACAAGATAGGGGTCGGCGACACCTTCACCAAGCTGGCCGACCCGACCCCCCTGCCTAATGACACCGGGTATGGAGTAGCCTTCAGCCACGACTCCACCTACCTGTCGGTAGCCTATAATGGCTTCACCTACGTCAACATATACAAGATAGGGGTCGGCGACACCTTCACCAAGCTGGCCAACCCAGCCACCCTGCCCAATGGCACTTGCAGTGGAGTAGCCTTCAGCCACGATTCTACGTACATGGCGGTGACCCCCCGTATTAACATTCCCTATGTCATCATATACAAGAGGAGCGGCGACACCTTCACCAAGCTGCCCAACCCGGCAACCCTGCCCCCTTCGCAGACGTGGGGAGTAGCCTTCAGCCACGATTCTACGTACATGGCGGTCGCCTCCGACGGCAGTCCCTACGTCACCATATACAAGATCGTGGCGGCACCGACCTTTGTCTCGGCAGCCACCAACGTTGCCGGCACGACCCTCACCATCACTTTCAACAAGAACATGGCCGACCCCGTCGGCAAGCACGCCGAGTTCAGCTTTAAGGTTAACGGTACGCCCAGAAGCTTTTCCGCGGCGGCCCTGGATGGGGATAACACCAAGATCAACCTTACGGTGAACGGTGCGGCTATCGGGGGTGGCACTACAGTGGTGGTTAGCTACACCAAGGGCACCGTGTTGGCTGCTGACACCGGCGTGCTGGAAAGCTTCGTCGACCAGGCGGTAACCAACAACGTGCCTGCTGCTGCACCGACATTTGCATCGGCAGCCACCAACGTTGCCGGCACGACCCTCACCATCACTTTCAACAAGAACATGGCCGACCCCGCCGGCAAGCACGGCGAGTTCAGCTTTAAGATTAACGGGGCAGCCAGGACCTTTTCCGCGGCGGCCCTGGATGGGGTTAACACCAAGATCAACCTTACGGTGAACGGTGCGGCTATCGGGGGTGGCACTACAGTGCTGGTCAGCTACACCAAGGGCACCGTGTTGGCTGCTGACACCGGCGTGCTGGAAAGCTTTCGTCGACCAGGCGGTAACCAACAACGTGCCAAATCCAACCCAGCAGGTGACCTCGGCCACCGGCAGTGGTACAGCCACATTTACCACAAGCAACGGCTCTGTTACAGGTCTGGCCGCAGTGGCTGAAGCTACACTGCCTACAGCCGGTAAACCAGCCGGAGTTACTTTTCCTCACGGGCTGTTCTCGTTCAATATCACCAACATCGTGCCTCCCGGCTCATGCGTCACTGTAACCATCACCCTGCCTTCAGCAGTGCCGGTGGGGACTACATATTGGAAGTATCAGGGCGGCTGGATTCAGATACCGATGGGCAGCGACGATGGCGACAATGTGATAACAATTAATCTGTGCGATGGTGGACTGGGAGACAGTGACGGCTTTGCCGACGGTACAATCGTTGACCCGGGTGGCCCGGCAGTAGTGGCAGCAGCGGCAACACTGGCACCCGCGCAAGCAGGAGCACAACGAGCATCACCGGCACCGCCACGTTCGCTCAATCCACCCCAGATGTCCCTGCAGTACCTGAGCATAAGCTCGCAACAGGCAAGCGCTGGCCAGCCGGTGACTATCTCAACCAACGTGGTCAACACCGGCGATGAAAGTGGCAACTACAATGTCGAGCTCAAGATAAACGGGCAGGTGGAAGAGACCAGGATGGTCAGCGTTGGCCCACAGGGCACCCAGCCGGTCAAGTTCACGATCACTAAGGATCAGCCAGGGACTTACACCGTCAATATTGGTTACCAGAAGACAAGCTTCATCGTTACTGGTGCTGGCGGCAGCAACAGCTCACGGAGCAGCAGCGGCTTGATTGTCCTTCTAGTCATGGCCGTTCTGGTCTTGACAACTGTGGTGGTGCTGATGTTAAACTTCCGCCGTCAAACACACTAGCAAATCGCGAAAGATCACCCTCTCCCTGCCCTCTCCTATTGTGAGAGAACGACCCCACCCGAGGTGGCCTTTAACAGTCGCAACTACATGAGCAGGGTAAACCGGTCCCATGTCATTGCGAGGAGCTTCTTTCTTTTTTGTCATTGCGGGGAGCGATAGCGACGAAGCAATCTCCATAACAGCCGTGAGATTGCTTCGCGGAGTTTATCCTGAGCGGGATGAGATTCTTCGCTTTGCTCAGAATGACAGGAGGCGAAGGACTCGCAATGACAGATAGCAATTTGCGCTCACTGGTTAAAATGAGCCTATCCACATTGACCTCTACATAGGAAAAAGCTTATAATTAAGATGCAAGTTTAGCTATGCATGAAAGCTGCGGTATATTCGGCATCTATGCACCTGGAGTAGATGTTGCCCGAATTACCTTTTTTGGTCTTTATGCACTCCAGCATCGCGGGCAGGAAAGCGCCGGCATCGCCACTTCAGATGGAAAGAAAATCTGCCTCCACACCTCCATGGGCCTGGTCTCCCAGGCGTTCACCGAGGACGAGCTGGCTCATCTACAGGGTCACATCGCTATCGGACATACCAGGTATTCCACCACCGGCTCAAGCCGCCCAGGCAATGCCCAACCCATACTGGTGGAAGCGAATTCCTCAACCATCGCCTTAGGGCATAACGGCAACATAGTTAACGCCAAATTCCTCCGCGATGAGCTTTACCATCTCGGCTATACCTTTGCTACCACCACCGATTCTGAGATTATCGCCAACCTCATCCTGTCCTCCACAGAAAGAAATCTAGTAGACAAAATCAGGTACACTATGCGCCGCCTGCAAGGAGCCTATTCTCTGGTAATATTGACCAAGGACAAGCTGATTGGAGTTCGTGACCCCATGGGAGTACGACCACTTTGTCTTGGTACTATTGATGGTGGCTGGGTAATCGCCTCGGAAAGCTGCGCCTTTGGCCATATTGGCGCTCAGTTCATCAGGGAAATCGAACCCGACGAAATAGTGGTTATAAACAAAAATGGGGTTAGAAGCTTCACGGAAAACGGTCCCCGAAAAGCCTTATGTATCTTCGAGTATATCTACTTCGCCCGCCCCGACAGCGTTATACAGGGCAAGCTGCTTTATCCGGTACGGCAAGCCATGGGAAAAATACTGGCTCGAGAATACCCTGTTGATGCTGACTTAGTGATGGGTGTGCCCGATTCCGCAACTGCTGCCGGCATAGGCTTCTCCGCAGCCTCGGGCATTCCCTACTGCGAGGGGCTAATCAAGAACCGCTATGTGGGACGCACTTTCATCGAGCCTGACCAGAGACTGAGAGACCTCGGCGTTAAGCTGAAGTTCAATCCGCTGTCCGAAACAATCGTCGGAAAAAGGTTGATAGTTGTAGATGATAGTATTGTCCGCGGCACCACCACTCCTAAAGTAGTCGCCATGCTTAAACGAGCCGGCGCCAAAGAGGTACACTTGCGCATCTGTGCCCCACCCATCCGCCACCCCTGCTTCTTCGGCGTGGATATGGCAACCAGATGGGAGCTTATCGCCGCCCAGAAGACCATACCGGAGATCAGAGACGCCATTGGAGCTGATTCCCTAGGCTACATAAGCATTGATGGCTTAATCGAGGCTGTAGACCTGCCCAAAGAGATATTTTGCCTGGCTTGCTTTACCGGAGAATACCCTATCCCGGTGCAGCTAGAAATGGACAAACTGGCTCTTGAAGCCATACCATCAGGGAGCTTGAGTGAACTCGGCGGATCGTGATGCCTATGCCCGGGCCGGCGTTGATATCAAGGCTGCCGATAAAGCCAAAGAGCTGATTAAGCGACTTGCCCGCTCTACCTCCAGACCTGAAGTCTTAACCGATATCGGCTTATTCGGCGGCATGTTCCAATTAAAGGGTTACACCGAGCCGGTACTGGTCTCCAGCGTTGACGGCGTAGGCACCAAGCTTAAAATCGCCTCGTTTTTGAATAAGCACGACACCATCGGCATTGATTTAGTCAATCACTGCGTTAATGATATCCTCACCTGCGGCGCCAGCCCACTTTTCTTCCTCGACTACATCGCTATGGGCAAACTTCTGCCAGAGAGAGTGGAAAGCATCGTCAGCGGCATAGCCCAAGCCTGTAAAAACACCGACTGCGCCCTGGTCGGCGGCGAAACTGCCGAAATGCCGGGAATATACCAGGGCGGTGACTATGACCTCGTTGGCTTCATAGTCGGGGTGGTAGAAAGGACAAACATACTCAATGGCAATTCCATCGCGCCGGGGGATATCCTTCTCGGTCTGCCTTCCAGCGGACTGCATACCAACGGCTACTCGCTGGTGCGTAAGGTCTTCAATCTAGACCGAGACCCATCTTCGTTACAGGTCTTCCGCCCTGGACTAAAGCGGACTCTCGGTGACGAGCTTCTCGAGCCGCATCGCTGCTACTATTCAGAGCTGAAGCCAGTCTTGCCGATGGTTAAAGGGCTGGCTCATATCACCGGCGGTGGATTCGAAGGGAATATACCCAGGATTCTACCTGAGGGTCTGGCTGTCCAAATCAACAAGGATGCCTGGCAGGTTCCACTCATCTTCAAACTCATTCAAGAAAAGGGCAGAATCAGAGATACGGAGATGTACCAGGTATTCAACATGGGGATAGGTATGGTAATTTTCTGCTCCCAGCAACAGGCAGCCGAACTTACCGCCGCCTTGCCTGAAACCCAAAAAATTGGTAAAGTTATC
>JADHXB010000096.1 GCA_016783155.1 Dehalococcoidia bacterium | reverse complement strand
GGGGCTTGTTTACTCATCGGCTTTTTGCCCCGTCTTATGGCTGTTCTTTGTCTTCCGCTTCTAATAGCATTTATGGGGACAAATCTATGGTCGATTATGCAGGGAGGATATGCCACCTGTGCTAGCTGCTTCGGCATCTGGGAGAAGTATTTCGGCTCGCTCACATCTGTTCAGTCTCTCGTCTATGACCTTGTCCTTTTCGCTTTTGCCATCGTGATAATAGTCTTACACTCCGGGGGGTTCCTTTCCAGCAGGAAGTGGCTGGCAAAGGGGGAAAAGTTTGATGCGGCAACGCTAAAGCCTAAAATACGTGTCTTCGGCAGGCAGTTACGGAACCTGGGGCCAAAAGCCATGGCGTACCTCAACCTGACTGTGAAAAAGGCTAAAGAGCATCCTCGCATCGCGCTTTCTACAGGAATTTGTCTTCTTATCCTTATTGCCTGTGGTATCACCGCAGTATCTATCAGTCCTGCTATCCCGAAGAATGGTGCCACAGTGGAGGTTCTGGTCGTCTCTGATATATCCGTTTCAGAAATATCCGAGACGAGCGCTGTCATTTCCTGGATGACAGACAAACCAACCATCAGCAGCGTTCAAGCGTATGCGGAAGATGGCGTTTTTACCGTTACCGTGACTGACGAAGACCAGGTTACTGCTCACCGACTGCTCGTTGGTGGACTTTCCCCCGATACCGCGTACCACTTTAAGATATTGTTGGATGACAACCGGGTACTATCGGAAGGGCGTTCATTTACAACAATAGCTGCCATTACAAGCCCGTTCATGGTTTCTGATGTCAGAGTATCTTGGATAACCGAATCCAGTGCTACTATAACCTGGATTACCAACAGACCTGCCATCAGCGAGGTTGAATACTGGATATATGGCTCTAAAGACCATCTTGAGGCAGCAAAGGACGAACTTACCACCAACCACAATGTCAATTTGGTCGCACTGAAACCTGATGCCATATATCATTACCAGGTAAAGTCGATGGATGCCAGCGGAAACCAAGCAACTTCAACTCAGATTATCATGAGTACCCAAATAGGAAAGCAGGCACCTGATTTTACCCTTAATTCCCTTGACGGCAGAGCTATAACATTAAGCGATTACCGGGGGAAATTGGTGCTGCTGGACTTTTGGCTATGGTCGTGCTCAGCCTGCAGGGAAAAGATGACTATAATTCAGAAAGCTTATGCTAGAATCCCAACAGAAAAGATAGCAATACTCTCTATTCACCCCAAAGTGAAGGAGTCGATAATTCAGATGCATGTTGAGGATGCGGGGTTGACTGTTCCCGTTCTTTTGGACTCGGAAGGAGTAGCGAGCGACCTTTACAAGGTACCCGTCTTACCCACAACTTTTCTCATTGATGGTGACGGAATTATTCGGCTGATAGACCCAGAATTTAACAATGCCGAAGAGTTGGAAAATATTTTCACCACCTTGCTTAAAGGTACGTGAAAGTCAGTATACTATGCTTAAAGTAAAGCCGCCAGATGGTTATCCCCCAGAACAAGGTCGCTACGTCAGAGGTAACGACTATTCTCCTGTCGCCGTCTGTGTTATCTTAGACACCTTCGACTTCGCTATACCGCCCGAATTGAATGAATTGGTAATGTCTGCGGTAGACTCCGGTGCTGCCCTTTCCGGGATGCTGCAAACTGAGAACATAGGGCTAGAGAAGATAATCTGCAATATAGTAGCTAACCCAAATATCCGTTACATCATCCTTTGCGGCAGGGAATCGGCCGGCCATTTGCCCGGCGAATCGCTCCTGGCACTTAAGCAGAACGGGATTGACGAAACAAAGCGCATAATAGGCTCAAAAGCCCTTACACCATACCTTTCCAACATCCCTACGGAGCTAACAGACAGATTTAACCAGCAAATAGCCAGCATAATTAACCTGCTATGCAAACCGGGAGAACAAGATACAAAATCACCTGGATTAAACTCAAAAGTAATAGAAGAGGCTGTTCAGAGCTGTTACCAGGAGGCCCCCGTTGTATTCATGGACTACAGGCTTTATGATATAGGGGCATATCCTGAACCGGCTATATTTCGCAAAATTGTAGCTAAATTAAACCAGCCACAGCAAGCTGTTGAGCTTGGTAAATCAAAGATGAGTATGGGACTTGTGTTGCATAAGCTCCTGCCCCAGACCGATTGCCAGAAGTGCGGCAAGCGAACCTGCCTCGCCTTCGCTATTGACCTGGCAAAAGACAAGTGCCACCTTGAGGATTGCCCTTTCCTCGACCAGCCTGAATTCACCGAAAACCGCAAAGCTTTAGACAAACTTTTAGAGTGAGGAGTGAAAACTGTGGCAAACCAGCCGGAATCCATGATTGGCAAGCTTTCAATATTAGATCGTTTCCTAACGCTCTGGATATTCCTGGCTATGGGCTTCGGAGTAGGACTTGGTTATTTCGTGCCTTCCGTAGCCGGTTTTATTTCATTTTTCCAAGTTGATACCACCTCTATACCTATTGCCATCGGACTTATCCTTATGATGTACCCGCCGCTGGCTAAGGTAAGATACGAGGAAATGGGGCCGGTATTTCGTAACTGGCGTGTGCTTGGCCTGTCTTTGATACAGAACTGGCTCATTGGCCCGGTACTGATGTTCCTGCTGGCTATTATTTTCCTGCGTGCCTATCCTGATTACATGGTAGGCCTTATCATGATAGGGATAGCACGTTGTATTGCCATGGTCATAGTCTGGAACGAATTGGCTAAAGGTGACACCGAGTATGCTGCCGGACTGGTAGCCTTTAACTCGATTTTCCAGATAGTCTTTTACTCGGTTTACGCCTACGTCTTCATAACAGTATTGCCGGTGTGGTTTGGTATGAAAGGCGCGGCAGTAAACATAACCATTGGGCAGATAGCACAAAGCGTTTTCATTTACCTTGGGATACCGTTTTTCGGTGGCATGATTACTCGATTCACTCTAATCAAAGCCAAGGGGCGACAGTGGTATGAAACTGTATTTATACCCAGGATCAGCCCCGTAACCCTGGCTGCCTTATTATTCACTATCATTGTTATGTTCTCGCTGAAGGGTGAAGTCATTGTCCAGCTGCCGCTGGATGTTATCCGCATTGCCATCCCGCTTCTCATATACTTCGTGATAATGTTTATGGTATCGTTTTACATGGGTAAGAAGATAGGGGCTGATTATCCCAAGACGGCGACAATTGCCTTCACCGCTGCCAGCAATAATTTTGAACTGGCTATTGCTGTGGCTGTAGCAGTGTTCGGCATCGGTTCAGGACAGGCTTTCGCTGCCGTCATCGGACCGCTGGTAGAAGTGCCGGTATTGGTAAGTTTGGTCAATGTTGCCCTGTATTTCAAACGAAGATTTTTTGCTTCTGAGGAATTGCCAGCTAATCCCCACCTCAAATAAAATGAGAGAAGCGATGAAAATGAAGTTTGCTCGACTCGGTTCCCGCCCACAATGGGCAATTCTTTTAGCTTGCTTGGCTACTTTAATAACCGTTCATAGTGCTTGCCAGATGTCCACTGCACCACTGCAACACCAAGAACCACAGAATGATGCGCCGGTCATTCTTTACCTAAGAGCTCAGAAACAGATTGCGCCACTGGAGACTTCACAGATTAGGTGTTTTACCGCTGAAAATAATGACTATATGTTAAATTACGAATGGTCAGCCACAGGAGGACAAATTCAAGGGAAAGGAGATATCGTTGCCTGGACTGCTCCTGATACCACTGGTGAATATACCATCACGGTTGTTGTAAGCAATAGTAAGGGTGGCAAAGCTACCAGCTCAGTAACTATCCTTGTAACCCATGAGCCTAATCGTCCCCCAATCATTCACAGTATGACATGTCAAGACTGCACCAACGGGACAATAGCTTCACGGTGGAAATCGTATTCTATCCTATGTGATGCCCAAGACCCGGAAGGTGATAACCTGACTTACCAATGGTCAGTCACTATCGGTGAGATTATTGGCGATGGTCGCCTTGTCACCTGGCAAACTTTTGATGAGTCCGGATACGCTGTTATCATGGTTAAAGTAAAGGATGATAAAGACAACGAAGCTGAAGGCAATTTAGCCATTAACATAAGTTGTTGTGATTAACAGAATCACCACGAAGGAAAATAGTAGAACATTAGGCTAAGTGTCTTCAATTTCTGATGCTATCAGAGGAGTACTTGACAAAGCTCTAGGGGCTCGGCTATAATTCGAAACATGTCGAATTTTCGAAATGAGGATCCCAAGCGACTCGCCGATGCATTCAAGGCACTGTCAAACCCACACCGCTTGAGCATTTTCACACGCCTGGCTTCATGCTGCTTGCCTGGAGGAACATGTAACACAGACGCTGATATGCGCGAATGCGTAGGGGCAGTCGGCAAAAATCTGGGGCTGGCGCCTTCAACAATCTCACACCACATTAAAGAACTTCACAGGGCAGGTCTGATAAAAATGAAGAGACGTGGACAGACTGTTGAGTGCTGGGTTGACCCCGAGACATTGGATGCGCTGGCTACGTTTTTCAAAGGGCCTATCAACGTTTGACCTCTGTGGTAAAATTCTGAATGTGTCGGATAATGACATAAACGAGACGAGATAAAGACCATGAATAAAAAAATCATAGCCATAATTTTCCTGCTGGTCTTTATAGCAATACCGAGTTTTCTGCATGCCTGTCGAGAGGCGCCACCTGCCTTCGAAGTGTTGTCTCTAGACATCACGCCACCAAAGATTAGCACCGGTGAGAAAGCCACTATTAAAGTCGAGATTAGAAACACCAGTGCCAAAATGGATACCTACAACGTGCCTTTGATGGTTGACGGAGTGGCAGATGATAGGAAAAGCGTTACGCTGGCTCCCGGTGCAACAGAGTTAATAACCTTCACGCTTACCAGAAGCCACCCTGGAACCTATAGCATTTCGGTTGGAAGCAGTGAATCAACCCTCGTTGTCGAAAAGCTCTTACCTCCCGATTTTCATCTTTCCAACCTGGAGATCAACCCAACCGAGGTTGATAGCGGGGATGCGGTGGTCATCACCGCCAAAATAGCCAATGTCGGCGGCACTCAGGACAGCTACACTGCTGAGTTGAAGGTAGACGACTGCACTGTTAAAACAGAGAAGGTGATTCTGGCTGCTGGGACTGATTATACTCTGAGCTTCAGAATTTGCGCGGATTTGCCCGGGACTTATACAGTTACTCTTGGTGAAGTTAGTGGCAAATTTACGGTAGCTGCACCAATTCTGCCGATACCATCAAACAATGCCTCGAGCAATCCTCCACCACCGGATTATAATCCCTGTAGCGCTAGAGGTTGATAATAAATTGCATGTTGCCCAGTTTGGGCAGCAGG
>JADHXB010000016.1 GCA_016783155.1 Dehalococcoidia bacterium | reverse complement strand
GAAAGCCTGGAGCGTTTGTGGGCTATGGCACAACGTCCTGCTATCCAACAACGGAAACCTAAAGCTTACGTGGCTTCGGTAACATGATTTATGACGCAATCACACCATCTTCGGTAACACTTTCATTTGACGCAACACGAGGTTTTGGTCAGTGATTTTTAACCTTCTTAATCCCCCATTCTTATTAAGGGAGGGGGGCCAGGGGAATAGGATGCAAAAGAATTGTGCATTGCTTTTGAACCTATGTTATAATTGTGCTTTATAGACAGACATTAGAAGGAGCGTAAATTTGGACAAAGAGAAGAAGGGGACCATTATTTCGGATTTTAAAGTTCACGAGGGTGATACTGGCTCTAGTGAAGTTCAGGTGGCTTTGCTCACCGAGAGGATGAACCAACTGGCCGAGCATTTGAAAGCACATCCTCATGACGAGCACACCCGTCGTGGGCTTCTAAAACTGATAGGACAACGAAGACGCTTACTGGCTTATATTTCCAAGAGCGATGTCAAACGTTATCGTAGCCTTATCACAAGGCTAGGTCTGAGGAAATAAACTACCCGGTAGTGTGGGTGAGTTATGTCTGAGTCTGAGCAGTGTGAAATTGGGGGCAGGTTGCTAACTATTGAGACGGGCAAGTTGGCCACGCAAGCTGACAGCGCTGTTACTGTTCGCTACGGCGATACTGTTGTTCTGGTCACTGTTTGCATTAGCGATAAGCCCCGCGAAAATGGTGATTTCGTCCATTTGACTGTGGATTATGAGGAAAGGCACTATGCTGTGGGCAAGATTCCTGGCAGCTTCATCAGACGAGAGGGACGCCCCAGTCAAGAGGCGACCCTGGCTGCACGACTAACCGACCGCAGTCTGCGCCCACTTTTTAATAAGAATTTACGTAACGATGTTCAGATTGTAGTTACTGTCCTTTCCACCGACCAGGAAAATGACCCTGATGTACTAGCGGTTATCGGTGCGTCGGCTGTCTTGACTCTATCTGCTATCCCGTTTGCAGGGCCAGTAGCTGCGGTGCGCGTTGGCTATCTTAACGGCAGCATGGTGTTAAACCCAACATTGCCTCAGTTGAACGATAGTCTGTTGGACCTTGTTGTTGTCAGCACCAAAGAGGCTATAGTGATGATAGAGGCAGGAGCCAAGGAAGTTTCTGAGGAGATAGTTCTTGAGGCAATTAAGCTTGGCCATGAGACGAATCAGGAGATTATAAGGTTCCAGGAGGGTCTGCAGTCGGCTTATGGCAAGCCTAAGATGGAGATGAAGGCGGATGGTATCGCTCCCGAACTAATAGCTGCTCTCAACTCGGAGTTTGGGGATAAGCTGACTCAAGCTATCAGTCAAACAAAGCGGGCTGAGCGTGAGAATATGATTGGAGTGGTTAAACAGGAAGCCACTGAGAAGCTTAAAGAGACTTTTCCTGAAGCTGATATTAATGGTGCTCTCGAAGACCAAATTAAAAAGGCAGCTAGAGCGAGCATTTTGGAGAAGAAACAGCACCTTGATGGCCGCCATCCGAACGAGATACGGTCAATAAGCGGAGAGGTCGGCTTTTTGCCCCGCACCCACGGCTCAGGGCTATTCAGCAGGGGGCTCACTCAGGTATTGACCATAACCACTTTAGGCTCTCGGCGTCAAGAGCAGTTAATTGATGGCTTGGGGCTGGAAGAGACCAAGCGTTTCATGCACCACTATAACTTCCCCCCCTTCTCCACCGGGGAAGTGAAGCGGCTCGGGTCGCCAGGCCGGCGTGAAATAGGACATGGTGCTCTGGCGGAAAGAGCAATTGCCCCGGTGATACCCAGCGAAGACGAGTTTTCTTATACTATACGCCTGGTTTCTGAGGTCCTTAGCTCTAATGGTAGTACTTCGATGGCAAGTGTCTGCAGCTCGACTCTAGCTTTGATGGATGCCGGTGTGCCTATAAAGGCTCCGGTGGCAGGGATAGCTATGGGACTGGTTACCGGCGAGGGTAATAACTATGTCATTCTTACTGATATTGAGGGCATAGAGGATGCCTATGGTGATATGGACTTCAAGGTGGCTGGCACCAGCCAGGGGATTACGGCTCTCCAATTGGACATCAAGCTAAAAGGCATAAGCTATGAGGTTGTGGCTGAAGCCATAAAGCAGGCGCGTGGGGCCCGTACGGAAATACTTGACAAGCTGAGGCAGACTATCAGTGCCAGCCGGCCTGAACTTAGCCCTTATGCGCCCAGGATGTATAAGATGACTATTGACCAGAGCAAGATTGGCGCCGTGATTGGACCTGGGGGCAAGACTATTCGGTCCATAATCGAGGAGGCAAAAGTGACCATAGATGTTGAGAACGATGGGACGGTGATTATCGGCTCACCCAGTCAGGAAGCAGCTCAGAAAGCAATCGAAAAAATAGAGAGCCTGACTCGAGATGTGGAAGTTGGCGGTGTTTATACCGGGAAGGTAACTCGTTTGACAAACTTCGGCGCTTTTGTCGAGATTCTGCCTGGAAAAGAAGGGCTGGTTCATATAAGTGAGCTGGCTGATTATCGCGTGTCCAAGGTTGAAGATATTGTGAAGGTGGGCGATGAGATTATGGTTAAAGTTATTGAAATTGACCATATGGGCAGAGTGAATCTGTCACGACGGGCAGTTCTTTCGGATTCGTCACAAGTTCCAGGAGCTAAAGTTGTGGACTCTACTGCAGAAACAGGCCCTCCTCTCCATAAGCAGCAAAACCACCCCCCTGTTGCTCGCCAGCGGGATAGCCGAGATAGCCGACGCCGCCGTTACTGAGTGGCGCTAAAAAGCCTTTGTCTCTGTAAAAGTATCGAGTGGTGGGAAATGGAACCGATAACAGTATTAGTCCACGGAGCCTTAGGCAAGATGGGGGAGGAAGTCACGGCTGCAATATGTCGAGACCCTGAATTAGAGGTGGTTGGTGGTGTTGACCTTAAGGCGACTCAAGAGCATCTGGTTTTGCCCGACGGTTCGAAGAAGGTGCCTCTTTCTTCCGATTTGGATTCGCTTCTTGAAGCCTGCCATCCTAATGTATTAGTAGATTTCACTATTGCTGAAGCCTCTATATCTGCAGCTCGCACTGCCCTTAAACGGGGCGTTAACGTTGTTTTAGGCACATCGGGACTTTCAGAAGACAATCTCAAGGAGATTGCCCAACTGTCTGAAGCTAATAAGGTGGGTGCCATAGTAGCTCCTAACTTCGCTCTGGGTCCGGTAGTTTTGCTCCACCTGGCTAAGATTGCGGCTAAGTTCTTTGATTATGCTGAGGTGATTGAATTGCATCACCATGAGAAAGCTGATGCCCCATCGGGGACAGCTTTAGCTACTGCTAGAGAGATGGTGAAGTCGCGAGGCAAACCCTTTGTTTATCCGGTAACTAAGAAAGAGAACCTTAGTGGTACTAGGGGCGGACAGGTTGACGGCGTAGCTATCCATAGCGTAAGATTACTCGGTCTTATGGCGAGCCAGGAGGTTATCTTTGGCGCGCCAGGGCAGACATTGAGTCTGCGGCATGACACCATAAGCCGGGAGTGTTACATGCCAGGAATTATTCTGGCGATAAAAGAGGTGGTAAAGAGACAAGGCTTGGTTTACGGGTTGGATACCATGTTGAATTTAAGGGGGAGCAATGAAGGCATATAATGTGGCTATTGTAGGTGCCACAGGAATGGTCGGTCAGGAGTTCATAAAGGTTCTGCAACAGCGAAGTTTTCCTGCGGCGTCTATCAGGCTTTATGCCTCCGACCGGTCTGCAGGCAAGAGGCTCTATGTAGGTCATCGGGAGAGCGAGGTTAAAGAAACCAGTCCTGAGTCTTTTCAAAATATTGATATTGCCCTTTTTTCCGCTGGTTCTGAGGTCAGTCGCTATTTTTCCCCTATTGCCGCTAAGTCTGGAGCTCTGGTGGTTGACAATAGCGCTGCTTTCAGACTGGAGCCCAAAGTTCCTCTGGTTATCCCTGAGGTGAATCCCGACGACATAAAGTGGCACGAGGGAATTATCGCCAATCCGAATTGTTCCACAATTCAGATGGTGGTGGCTCTTTACCCGTTGCACAAGGTTAATCCGATTAAGCGGGTTGTTGTCTCTACCTATCAATCAGTATCTGGCACTGGCGCAGCCGCCATGGAGGAGCTGACTACACAGGCAAAGTTAATCTTGGAAGGGCAGAATGTCGTTCCCCATGTTTATCCTCATCAGATTGGATTTAATTTATTACCAGAAATTGATGTCTTCTTGGATAATGGCTATACCAGGGAAGAATGGAAGATGGTGGACGAAACTCGTAAGATAATGCATGCACCAGATGTAGCCATCTCAGCAACCTGTGTTAGGGTGCCTGTTTTTATTGCTCATAGTGAGGCGATAAATATTGAATTTACTGACCCTATGAGTCCTGATGAAGCCAGGCATATATTAGCTAGTGCTCCTGGCGTCAAGGTTCTTGATGACCCTAGTGTTAGCCTTTATCCCCAGCCTTGGCTGGCTGCGGGCTCGGATGATGTTTATGTGGGACGCATCCGAGCAGATGCCTCTCACTCCAGGAGCTTGGTGATGTGGGTGGTATCCGACAACTTGCGTAAAGGTGCTGCCCTCAATGCTGTGCAGATTGCTGAAGAAGCAGCACGACGGGGCTGGGTTAAGAGCAGGAAATAAACTACCTGTATGGAGGCCGGTGATGAAGAAGTTTGGTCGCTTGCTGACAGCAATGGTTACCCCCTTTGATGCTGAAGGTAAAGTTGATTACGCACAGGCTAAAAAGCTGGCTAAAGCCCTGCTTGATTCAGGCAGTGATGGGCTTGTGATATCTGGTACTACCGGGGAGTGTCCGACTCTTACTCGTGAGGAAAAGCTGCAGCTTTTTGCTGAGGTTAAGTCAGCCGTTGGTAACCGGGGCACGGTGATAGCTGGCACCGGTAGTTACAGTACCGCAGAGAGCATAGGGTTGACCAAAGAGGCGGAAAGGACTGGAGTTGATGGTTGTCTTTTGGTGGTCCCCTATTATAATCGCCCTACACAGGATGGTTTATACGAGCATTTTAAGGCCATTGCCGAGGCAACCAGCCTGCCATGCATCCTCTACAACGTGCCATCACGTACTGTTACCAGCCTGGCTGCTGAAACCGCCGTCAAACTCAGCCAGGTTGACAATATCATTGGAGTAAAAGAGGCCAGCGTAAATTTTGAGCAGATAGCCAAGATTATTCAGGACGCTAAGAAAGGCTTCTTGGTTTACAGCGGTAATGATGGCGACACGTTTCCCATACTGTGCCTGGGTGGCTGTGGAGTTATCAGCGTGATTTCACATCTGGTTGGGCTTCAGTTTAGGCAGATGATAGAAGATTATATTCAGGGCAATATCGAAAAGGCAGCAGTCGCCCATCGTAATTTATTGCCTTTGGTTAACGCCATGTTTGTTGTTGCCAATCCGATACCGGTCAAATATGCCTTAAACTATTTAGGATTTCCAGTAGGTAAGCCGCGCTTGCCGCTTACTGAGCCGGACGAGAAATCCAAGGCTGTTATCGAGCAGACCTTGAAGAACTTCAAGATTGACCTACCGATAACTGCTAGAGCTTAAGGCTGTATTCGTAGTCACAGCTTCTGCAAGGATTCTTCAAATTTCTTTACCCGAGGCGGCTTTCTGCCTTTCCCTGACTCGATGCCATGTCCTTCCTTTTTGAGGTGAGCAGCTTGTGCTTGTGCACCGCCGGGAAATTTTTCGTTCAAGCTACCATCTGCCTTAATCACACGCCAGTAGGGCGTTACTTCCCTTTTTTCGTTTCTCAAGTCCTCTTCTGCTACTTCGGCAACAATGCGAAGGAAAATTCCGGTTGTCATGGGACAAGAGCAATTTGCGTGTGCATCTTTGGCTAATTTCTCCCTAATCTGGGTCACAGTAACAAGTTTCCCTTTCGAGATTTTGTTTATTAGTGCATTTATATCCATTGGCTTGGGGATAAGCATTTTTCCGGTTCCGAATCTGTTTTGCATTTTGGGTGGAATATCAACTACTTTACCATGCTCAGGATGTTCTTCTTCTAGCTTCTGCCGCCAGGTTTTACGCGTTTTAGGCATAGTTTTATCTCCTTTTCAACAGGGAGTTGCCTTAAAACTTAGAAAGTCTCATACAATCTGCTTGACCATTATTGTCTGGTCTCGGCTGGCGCCGACAGAAATGACATTAACTGGACAGGAAAGAAGCTCTTCGAGACGGGCTACATAGCGGCGGGCTTGGGATGGTAGCTGTTTGTGGTGGCGGATGTCGCTTATAGGTGTCTGCCAACCTGGTAATTCCTCATAGACTGGTTGGCATTTTCCCAGGATAGCTAAATCGCTTGGGAAATTTCTCAAGATGTCTCCATTTAATTTGTAGCCTGTGCATATCTTAAGAGAGTCGAATACGTCGAGAACATCGAGGCGGGTCAGGGCTATACTGGTGAAACCATTGACTTGAGCGCTGAAACTGCCAGCCACAGCATCGAACCAGCCGCATCGGCGTGGTCTGCCCGTAGTAGCACCGTATTCGTGAGCTCGTTCTCTGATAAATTCGCCGGTTTTGTCCTTAAGTTCTGTAGGCATGGGCCCACCACCTACTCTTGTGGTATAAGCTTTGAAAACACCGATGATTTGGTCAATTTGCTTGACGCTTATCCCAGAACCCATAGAACTGCCCGCAGCCATAGGTGAAGACGAGGTTACATAGGGATAGGTGCCGAAGTCGGGATCAAGCATCGTGCCCTGAGCCCCTTCTAATATAATCGGTTGCTTTCGGGACACCATATCCTTGAGTATGGGGCCAGTATCTCGAATGAACGGGGCTAGCCGCTCTCCGTAGGAGCAGTATTGCTCGTAAATCTCTTCCAGAGATAATGGTGGGACGTTGTGTATTTTGGTGAGGATGGCATTCTTGATTTCGAGGATTGAGCTAAGTCGAGACCGGAACCCCTTTTTATTCAGCAGGTCGCAGGTACGAATTCCGAGGCGAGCTATCTTGTCAGTGAAAACAGGGCCTATTCCTTTGTGTGTGGTGCCTATAGCTTCCTTGCCTCGTAGCTCCTCTTCGAGTCCATCAAGGAGGATATGATAGGGCATTATCAAGTGTGCCCGGTCACTGATGAAGAGGTGGCTGGTATTAACTCCGCGTTTCTGGAGGTTATCAATTTCTTCCAGGAGCACTACCGGGTTAATTGCTACGCCGTTACCTATTATACAGACTACTCCAGGGTGGAAGGTACCTGAGGGGACAATGTGAAGTTTGAACTCACCGTAAGGATTAATTACAGTATGTCCAGCATTATCGCCTCCTGAGAAGCGAACTACAACCTTTGCTTTTTCAGCCAGAAGGTCGACTATTTTCCCTTTGCCTTCGTCTCCCCACTGGGCGCCAATAATCGCTACAACTGACATTATCTTAGTGCTAGCTTAGTGTAAAAGTTGGTGAAGGTGACCATGTATGCTAATGAAACCTCGAGCTTACGCTCGTTATATATAGTTCTTGCCCCGGAAGCAGGGCAATGATGCTAAGAGCCGTTAGGCTCCATTCAAATGTCTTGTCGCTCATACCTTTCACCCCCCAGTTTGCTTCATTGACTTTTTGTTTGTTGCCATACATATATCAATCGTTGGCCCACGGTGAAGAAGCCAAGCACTACCACAAGAAGTAAAGCTATAAGAATACTGAATTCGTACAATGGGTTCAAAAGTAACCCAAGCGCTAATATTATAACTCTCTCGGCCCTTGTAAACAAACCGACAGGGCAATTTATCCCAATGCCTTCGGCTCTGGCTCGTACGTAGCTGGTGAGAAATGAGCCGACCAAGGCTAGGAAAATAAGCACCATTTCAATAGTGCCTCCACTTATTATGTACAGAATCAAAAGACCTAGAAGTAACACCGCGTCGGAGATCCGATCGAAAGTGGAGTCCAACAAGGCGCCGAAGCGGGTGGCTTGGTTGGTTAAGCGAGCCAAGGCTCCATCCATAATGTCGAACAAACCAGAGAGAAGGACTAGGAATCCGCCGATGAGAGGGTGATTGGTGGCAATAGCACCAGCCGCGATTATACTTATTGCCAGGGCGAGCCAGGTCAAAGTGTTAGGCTTTAGTCGGCTTTTGACCAAGACCGTTTTTAACGGCTCGGTAATCCGTCGAGCGGCTGTTCTTCTGAGTTCAGCTAAGTTTATCACGGAGTGTTCCTACGCATGGCTATTAAGCAAGCTGTTATAATAATCCATAACTTGTCGTGAAATGTTCGGCCAGCTGTATTTTTCGGCTTTGATCCTTCCTTTGGCACCCATTTTGAGGCGCAAATTTTTGTCATTCAGGAGGGATAGCAGGGCGTGAGCTAAGGATTTCGCATCTCGGGGTGGCACAAGCAGTCCTTCCTCACCATTAGCTAACACACTAGCATAGCCTTGAATGTTGGTGGCAACTACCGGTTTGCCGCATGCCATAGCTTCCAGCAAGACTATGCCAAAGCTTTCACCACCGGTAGCCGGGGCGCAGAAAATATCAGCACTGCGGTAGTATGAGGGCAGCTCATCGCTGGGAACAAAACCGACGAAAACCACATTGTCAGTTAGTCCCATGTCCTTGACCAGCTTTTCATATCTATGGCGTAACATGGTGCCTGGGCCAACTATGATCAGCCGGGAGTTGTGGAGACTGTTCTTGATCTTGGCACAGGCATTAAGTAAATAGCCCAGGCCTTTTCGTTGCTCGAGGCGGCCGACAAAGAGGATGTTTATTTTGCCGTCAGCGAATTCTTTTCGCTGAGGGGCGTCAAGACAGAATTGTTGGGTGTCTATGCCATTTGGGATAATACGGTAGTCACCTGGCAGATGTCGGCTGACGTATTCCAGCGCTGGTTTGGAAACAGTAATTTTGCCATGCAACCTCGGCAACCACCTTCTAAAGATGGGTTTGCCTAGCCAGTAGACTCGTGGCTTATTATGGTAGGCGTGGAAAGTGCCAACATTTATACAGTTTGACTTGAGGAGAGCACTTACACAGATCATGGGTGTGAATGGTTCGTGGAGGTGAAGAATATCAAAGTCCTCATTGGCCAAGATTTCACCCATTTGAACGGGTAACCATGGGGATACAGGGATTCGGGCGATAGCGCCAGCAAATGGGACAGGTAAGGGCTTGCCTATAGGGGTAACCTCTTCTTCGAAGTAGCGGTTTCCCCCTTTTGGGCATGGGGCTATTATCTTGACCTTATGCCCCCATTGGATGAAATTATGGGACAGATAAGCGATGTGGTTGACAACCCCACCTGGGAAGGAGTAGTCGTAGGGGGAGACTAAACCAATTTTCACTGCTGTTACGCTCTGGTTTGGCGAATCTGACAGTTGTGTTCTGCTTAACTTTCCTTTATCTTCTCGTTGACAATCTCAGGGAGACAAATCGGCGTTTGCTGCTCCTTGCCAGCGATGAAGCTCTCAACCCGTCTCCGAGCTTCATCGTCGGAATATTGGATGGGTGGCGACTTCATGAAGTAGGCACTAGGAGCTACTATAGTTCCAGCTAGACCTCTCTCCATAGCTAATTTGCAGCACCTGATGGCATCGATAACTACCCCAGCGGAGTTTGGACTATCCCAAACCTCCATTTTAAGCTCTAAATTGAGAGGGACATCACCAAAGGTACGCCCTTCCATTTTAATGTAACAGAATTTACGGTCAGCTAGCCATGGCACATAGTCACTGGGGCCGATGTAGATGTTGTCGGGATCAATTTCATAGTCTAGTTGGGAGGTAACAGCGTTGGTTTTCGAAATCTTCTTTGATTCCAGGCGTTCCCGCTCCAGCATGTTATAGAAATCAGTATTGCCGCCGAAGTTGAGCTGATAAGTTCTTTCCAGTTTGACTCCACGGTCATGAAAGAGCCTAGTTAATACGCGATGGGTAATTGTAGCTCCGACCTGGGATTTGATATCGTCACCGATAACTGGTAATCCTGTCTCGGCGAAGCGTTTATACCAGTAGGGTTCGCGGGCAATGAAGACTGGTATGCAGTTAACAAGGCCACAACCAGCAGCCAGAACTTGTTCTATGTACCACTTGGTTGCCTCTTCGCTTCCGACTGGCAGAAAATTTATCACTACATCTGTTTTTGTTTCTTTAAGAATGCCAACGATGTTAGCTGTGGAACCTGACGACTTTTTGATTATTTGAGATAGGTATTTACCCAACCCATCATGGGTCATACCCCGAGTTACCTTGACCCCTGTATTGGGTACGTCGCAAAACTTAAGGGTATTATTAGGTGGGCTGAAAATAGCTTCGGCTAGGTCCTTGCCGACTTTGTTTTTGTCTATGTCTATGGCAGCTACGAAGTTGATATTGCTTATTTGGTAACCGCCCAGATTAATGTGCATTAGCCCGGGCACAAATTCACCCTCTTTGGTTTTTCTATAGTAATGGATGCCCTGAACAAGCGAAGAGGCGCAATTGCCGACACCTATTATAGCTACATTTATTTTTCCCATAACTGTTTCCTCTCTATTCTAGCCCCTTGGTTTGGGGATGACCATCTTGGGTGATCTGACTAATAACATAGGTATTCTAGCACCATGTAACACCTTGTCGGCTATGCTGCCTAATACCCATCGAGTAAGGCCCGTACGACCATGAGTTGACATAGCTATCAAGCTAGCCTTTTTATCATCGGCATATTCTACTATTTTGTCTGCTGGGTCACCAGTTATCACTTCATATGTGGATTTAATTCCCTTGCCACTTAGTCTTTCAGCGATGTTTTTCAGATAATCTTCGCCGGCATTGTGCATGGCTTTGACAAACTTTCTCCAGTCCGGGCCTCCGAGTAAACTGGCTTCTACTGTTCCGGGTGGTGAAACAACCTGGAGCAAGCTGATTGAAGCTCCCGAGTTCGTAGCTAGTATTTGGACATAAGATAGAGCTGCTTCACCAATGTCTGAGCCATCTAAAGGAGCAAGGATTTTGTGAAGAGATTTCAGCTTTCCAGCAGCCCCGGTTTTACTGGATCGTTTGCTTCGGACAAGCAGAACGGGGGCTGTAGCTTCACTTATCACCTTTTCAGCTACGCTTCCCATCCACCAACGCGTCATACCGCTTCGACCATGAGTAGCCATGATAATCAAATCGATCTCATTTTCTGCGGTGAAATCAAGGATTTTATCTGCTGCGATACCATAACGGGTCACTGCTTCAGCTTTTATATTATTGCTTTGTAGACCATGTGCGATTCTGTTGATGTAGTCTTCAAGGAGGCGGTTTACACGGCGTGTTTTTCTTCCGATGCCCACACCTAAAATATGCACGTGAGAGCCAAATCTTGGAGCTAAATCCCTAAGGTAGGGAAGTACGCTTTCAGCTTCCCCGGAACCGTCCAAAGGGACTAGAATTTCTTGCAGTTGAGACATTCTCTTCACCATTTTCTTTAGTTGATTATAGCGTATGCTCTTGCCTAAGGCAAAGCCTTTATGGTATTTTTGAAGGGTGCTTTATGATTTTCACACCCACACTTTTCATAGCGATGGTATTTTATCACCAATTGAACTAATCCGTCGCGCTTTTGTTAAAGGTTATTCAGCTATTGGTATTACTGACCATGTAGCCATTGGCTCACTTGGCAGGGTAATCAAGGAAATAAGCGATGATTGTGCTCTAGCCAGAACTTATTGGGACATTCTAGCTATTCCCGGTGTAGAGCTTACTCATGTTCCGCCTCAGGCTATCTCTGAGGTGGCTAAAAAGGCCAAAGAAATGGGTGCTTGGCTAGTAGTCGTGCACGGTGAAACATCTGCTGAACCAGTAGCGAAAGGCACTAACCTTGCCGCTGTCCAATCTCCCGACGTTGATATCTTGGCCCACCCAGGCCCTATAACAGCCGAAGAAGCTTCTCTGGCAGCCCAAAACAATGTCTTTATTGAGCTCACAGCTCGAAGAGGACATTCTACAGCCAATGCTCATGTTGCTTTAATAAGCCAAAAGGCAAAAGCAAAACTTCTGGTTAGTTCTGATGCTCACAGTGAAAAAGACCTACTGACACCGAACTCAGTTGAATCTATCCTTCGTCAAGCAAACATAAACCCGCGGCAGCACCCACAAATCCTCCACCGAAATCCTAAGCTTTTGATTGAGAAAGTTAACAGGTCGTCTTCACATTCTGGCTAAAGCATATATTATGGATTAGCCTTTGCCAATTCGGAAAACCTTAGTTCCACATGATGTACAAGTTCCACGTGTTGCTGGCCTCTTGTTCTTCAAGGTAACGCTTTGCGGGTTCTTTATCTCCACCTTTTTCCGGCATTTGAAGCAATACGCCTGTGCCATGTGTTTCACCTCCTTTCACAAAGCTAAATCATATCTATTATAATATAGACTGTCAAGACCTTTATGGTATAAATCCCCAAAGCTGCACAAAATGGCTTTCAATTCAGATGTGTGAGTTAGTGTACAATGGCATTCGTTGTTGGTTCGTTCTGGGACAGGCTATTTATATTAGTGTCTTTTGGGGCTCTTTGGTGCAGAATTTTAAGATTTCAGCAAAACTGTTGATCTTCGCCAAATTATTGGTTTCGGGAAAGCCGTCATATGTGAGGCTGATCCAGGGTTTCTGATACACCGTGCTTAACTTCTCTGCCATTGCAGCTACGATTCCCCCTGGCATGCAGCCGTGTGGCATTACAGATATGACCCCAGAAAATTTAGGGTCTTTCGCCCAGTTGATTCCACTACCTATGCTCAAAACTGCCTCGCTACCGCATCTTGTGGAGAAATACTGGCTTGTTAGCCCTAGTATTTCAGAAGTAGAAGGCTCTTTCGAGTCTAAAAAATTCTCACAATTGGCAGCTGTGACGTGTTCATCATGCTCCTGGATTCGCTTTTTTATGTAGCTGGTTATGATCCTCTTGATTTTCCGGTCCAGCATGGCATCTTCGAGGTGCCTGTAATAGGTATATTTAAGCCACTCACCCATTGGGGAGACGATGACTTCAAGACCTGCGTCTTCACATGCTTTTACGAGGTTGTTGTTGCTGAACCTGTTGGACCGTAAATATATTTCACCATTGATGCCAACCAGTGGCTTTCTGGGCAAGTCTGGGTCAATTAGAGACCTAAATTCAGCGGTCGCCTGTTGCAGAATCTCATCGAAAGTTTCTTTCTTGCGGACACAACTCTTAATCTGGCTCATGTATTCCTCGAAAAGCCTATCTGCTAATCCGACATGTCTTTCATAGGGACGAGTACGCCAGAGGAGTCTTTCCAGGCAGTCTGCAGCGACGATTCCTTTCCATGCTAGGCGCTCAAAATCAGGGCTTAGGTTGATATCTCGATAGGCATTGTTTGACACTGTAGTGTGAATTGGAATGTCGAAGCCGTTGTCCTTTAATACTTTCATCTGTTCTATTGCATATTTGCCAAAGCGGCAGGGGCCATATGCTCCAGCAGTAAACCCCTCAAAGTTTTTCAGGTTGGCACTGTTCTCGTGGCAGAACCTTAAGAAATCGCCTAAAGTTATGCGGTAAGGCAAACATTCTGTGCCTGATGTTAGCTGGCTGCTAAAGAGAAGAGTTTGTTCGTCCGGCTCGGGGAGAACAATCGCCTTGGTCCCGCAGGCTTCCATTGCAGCGCCTATAATATCAACATGTGGTGACATTCTAGGAATGATAAATGTCTTCTGTGAATTGATGAGCGTGGACGTTCCTCTAAAAATATCTTTGCGTCGAGCTTCAGGTTGTTTAGTAGAGCCAGTGAATCCGTTGACGGTATCCACAAAAGCTTCGAGGCGGGTAACTATGCCTGCCTCAGCCGCGTGCTCATCGATTTCTAACTGCCCCAGAGGCTTAGTTCCCATTATATCTTCAACAATTCTGAGTATGAATGAATTTGGCCCACAGCCGAAGTTTGTCAGTACTAACCCATATAGCTGCGGATCTGATGCTACTATAGCAGCACCAGCTATGTGTTTGCTCTCACAGAACCAGTACGGGAGGTCTGAGTATTGCTTGAGATTCACTGAAGCAAGAGGCAGGAAGTCAAGCGGTATAGGTACTACACCAAGCTGCGCAAGCTTTTCAGCTATACCGAGGTTAGCCCCCGAATCCTGAGACATATAGGACCTGGCAAAAAGAACTACGCCTAACTTGTTGCTTCCATGTAGTTGTCGTAGAAGTTTCTTGCCAAGGCTTGCTGTATCTGCCTCGAATCGCTGCTGTGTTTCAATGCCGGCAAGAGCTGCCTTCTTGCCTTCGCTTCTGCTAAATCCCAGTTTCACAGCGACGTCTGCGAGATTGTTTATTGCGTCAGCATAGCCGTGGCTGAAGTCTAGTATAGGTATTAAAAGTCGTTCTCCGAGGTCGAGAGCTTCACGTGTTATGAACGGGGATGCTTGAATAAGAGGACAGGCATACTTTTGGTTTTCATCCCCTTCTTTTTTGCCTAGTCGAGTAGTACATGGATAGAGTATATGATCGACATCTGAAAAGTTGGCCAAATGACCATGGAGAAGCTTGAGAGGGAAACAGCTGTCAGTGTAACTTAGCTCAACCGCCTTCTCCATTATTTCCTTGGTGGTCTTGCTGGAAAGGGTAACCTTTACATTAAGCGTGTTTAGAAAGCCGATGAGCAGCGGTGCGTAGTCATATACTAATAATGCCCTTGGTATTCCCACTGATTGCACAGAGCCGGAATTTTCCTGGTATTCTCGAAAGAGTAGCCTTTCCCGTTTATCAAAGAAGGTTTTTATCTTTCCCTGGCTGATGGTGCTGTCATAACGGTCGCACCTGCTGCCATAGAAAGTGGGCTTCTCATCGGGCACCTGCATGCGAGTAATGGTGCAATTATTTTCGCATCCTTTGCAGGTGAATGTAGAAAGAGTGCACTGGCTATCTATGACGTTCTGGAATCCCTTGAATTTTGGTTCTTGTCCGGACGTGTGTTCTTTTGCCAGGAGTGCCGCACCTATGGCACCGCTGATTTCCTTGTGTTCTGCTAAAATCAAGGTTTTGTCTTTAAGTTGCTCATGAAACGCGGAGACAACAGCCTGGTTGTAAAATACAGCCCCGGTAAGGATAATTTTATTCCCCAGTTTCTTGTTGCCAACTACCTTGGATAGGTAATTTTTGGCTATGGAGTTGGCAAGGCTAGCTGCGATTATCCCAAGTGGCACACCTTCCTGTTGGACCGAAGCTACTGCTTGTCCCATGAAAGCAGCGCATCTTGTACCTAGGTCGATGGTGTATGGTGCAGTGAAGGCTAAATTGGCGAAATCACCGTTGCTTACTGAAACACCGAGCATCTCAGCTAGTTCATCAATAAAGCTTCCGGTTCCGGCGGCACATGCCTTGTTCATTTGATAGTCAACGACAACGCTATTTCTTTTTATGACAAGCTTTGAATCCTGTCCACCGATCTCAATAATGTCCGCTTCTGGGTCTACTTCTGAGGCTGCTTTAGATTGTGCGGTAATTTCGTTCTTAATCAAATCTGCCCCGATTAGGCTGCCGATAAGGTATCTACCGGAGCCGGTTATGCCTACACCAGCTATTTTGACCCTGTCCGCCCCATTTCGAAGCAAGTTTCTAAATACTTCTTTGACTGCGTCAACAGGTCTTCCAGCAGTCATGAGGTAATGTTTTGCCAGCACTGTTTTGCCAGACTTGTCTAAAATCACCGCCTTTGTGCTGGTAGAACCAACATCAACCCCGAGATAGCCCGTGCATGGGTGCTCTATTTTCTGAATTACTCTGCTGTCCTGAGAGACGGTAAGTTCCAACCCGGGCATTTTGAAATAGCGCTGTCGGGCATCAGTTTCTGGTAGTTCAATTACTCGCGAACTCTTCCCCATGGAAAGTAAAGCTGCTCCCAGAGCTTCAATGTGAAGGTAGTTCTCTGGGACAATTACTCTTGCGGGATCCCCGTTCCTTTCAGACAAAATATCATTGAGAGATTTTACTATCGCATTGTTAGCCGCAACACCACCAACGAAGTAAGCTGGCTCCTTAAAAACCCCTTTCTGGAGAGAGGCGACCATACGAGCAACGCTCTCGCAGAGTGCATAGAGCATAGCTTCAATTGAGACACCCTTTTGTTGTAGATGGATTAGGTCGGTTTTAGCAAAGACGCTGCACCGGGCAGCTATTCTTGGTGGGCTACTCTCGCATTTCAGTGCCAGTTTGGCAAACTCATCCATACTAATGCCGAGTCTGTATGCTTGCTGTTCAAGGAATCTTCCAGTGCCTGCAGCGCAAAGTGGATTTGACGTTACCTTCCATGGCTTGCTTAGTCCATCCTCCAGCTGGATGACAATAGAACTCTGGCCGCCAATTTGTATGATGGTTTTGGCATCAGGATGAAAGTGAAGGAGACCTGAAGTAATCGACAGCGAGCTACTGTACTCCGACCAATTGAATTCTTTTGGGATTACGGTTTTGCCAGAGCCGGATATACCAGCACTGACAATCTGCTCAAGATTGAACCTCTCGCTTAAACGGGTGAGGAGTAAGTTGGCTGCAGCCTTTGGACTCGAGGTTATCTTTTCGGTGTCAAGCTTGATGATGTTGCCATTTGTGTCGGTTAGTGCCAGCTTGGCATTGACAGAGCCGACGTCTATGCCCAGAAGACAACGCATTTGCTCATGTAGTTCTGTAAGTTTGGTGGAGCTCCCGCTAATTTTTATCTCTCCACTCGGAGATTATAGCAGACTTTGTGCTTTGGAAAAAACCTTTGAATTTGGCACGGCTTCTTTTACTCTGGGCGGCCAGCTCGTGAAGGGTGAAAAACCCTTTCTGGATGCCAGAGCTTCTTTTCAGGGATAAAGTGTAGCACAGCTATGAAATATCCATCGAGGTTGTAAGCACGACAATTTTTCTCTGGAGGCAGGAAGGTTTCGTCTAAAGACAGCGAACAGCCGTTTTTGATAGCTAGTTCATTCCTTTTGTCAACAATGATTGTTTCCCAGTTTGAGAGCGGGCTGTCTAAAGGATGAAGGAACTCTTCCAAGGTGCCCTTCTGAAAGGCATCTTCAATTTGGGGCAGATATAGTGCATCTTCAATGTGAAATGGTCCGCACCGTAAGCGGACTAGGTTTTTCAAATGAGCGCCACAGCGTAGGCATTGCCCAAGATCATGAGCTAGGGAGCGTATATAGGTACCCTTACTACATTCCACATTAATTATTATGAGCGGTAGCTGGCAACTAATAAGCTCCAGGTTTACAATTTCGACCTGCCTTGGTTTCGGCTTTATCGGGATACCAGCACGAGCAAGTTCATAGTATCGTCTACCCTGGTGTTTCAAAGCACTGTATACTGGAGGCACTTGCTGAATGACACCCTGAAAGGCGGTAAGAGCCTCCTCTATCTGGGGCACGGTAATACTGCTGGTATCTCCACGCTCGATTATTTTCCCTTGCCTGTCAAAGGTATCTGTGGTTACGCCTAGTTCAATCTGGGCGAGGTATGTCTTACTGCTCTCTGTTAGAAACCGGGCAACTCGTGTCGCCTGGCCGAAACAAATCGGTAGCACACCTGTGGCTATCGGATCTAGTGTGCCGGCATGTCCGACATGTTTTTCTCCAGTGAGACGTTTGAGCCAAGCTACTGCATTGAAAGAAGTCTTGTCTTCGGGTTTGTTGACGTTGAGAATTCCGTCAATGCTCATCTTCATTTTCAGTATCGCTGGAAGCAACTTGCTCGATTAATCTGAGGACTTCGTCTCCACGCTCGATAGAATCGTCGAGGTGAAAGCTAAGCTCAGGCATGTGCCTTAATTTTAGACGGTTGGCCAATTGCCTGCGAAGAAATCCTGAGGCAGCAGCGAAACCCTGTAATGTCTCGCTTTTGTTCACCTTATTTCCAAAGGTGCTAATAAATATTTTGGCATGTCTCAAGTCAGGGGACGTCGAAACTTTAGTTATTGAAATAAGGCTAGCAAGTCTCGGGTCATTAACTTGCTCCCTGAGCAAATGACTGATTTCTTGCTGGATTACGCTGCTTACTCGCTCACTACGCCGTGTCATATCTGTTTCTTTAAATTAAAACTGTGATTTGGGATGTAGAGGAGAACCTAGCCCGAAAAAACCAAAATCAGGATGGTTTAGCTTACTATTTCCTGCCGGCAGGATTGAATAATATCGCCAACTTGGAAATCTGTAAAACCTTCTATTTTAACGCCACATTCAAAGCCAGCGACAACTTCTTTAACATCTTCTTTGAAGCGTCTTAGACTGCTTACTCGAGATTCGTGGATTGATTCGCCTTTACGTATGACTCGAGCTAAAGCATCTCGTCTTATTTTACCTTCTTTAACTGAAAGTCCAGCGACCTTGCCTTTTTTCCCTGCGTCAAAGACAGCCATTATTTCGGCCTGTCCCTCGATAACCTCAGTATAGGTTGGCTCGAGCATACCTTTCAGTGCTTTGTCAACATCCTTTACCACTTCATAAATCACATTGTAATACCGAATGCTTATGCTTTCTGCTTCGGCCAATCGCTGTGCCCCTGGCTCTGGTCGGCTGTTAAAGCCGATGATTATTCCTTTAGAGGCCAAAGCCAGTAGCACATCGCTTTCTGTAATACTGCCGCTGCCCGAGTGAATGACTCTAACCTTAACCTTCTCATCACCCATTTGCTCTAGGGAATCCTTTATAGGTTCGATGCTGCCCTGGACATCTGTCTTAAGAATTATATTGAGATCCTTTATCTGGCCAGCGCTGATTTGGGTTGAAAGGTCACTCAGGCCCAAGGTCTTAGCGTGAGCTGGAACTTTTTGTTGCATGTCCTCGTGCTTTTTCAAGAGCATCCTTGCTTCACGCTCGGTGTTAACAACTTTGAAAGAGTCTCCGGCGTGTGGGACCGCGTTTAGCCCAAGAACTTCTACCGGGGTGGCGGGTTCAGCTTTCTGAAGGTGCTTGCCTAGCTCATTAAACATAGCCTTAACTCTGCCCCAAGTATTACCAATTGCAAGGGCATCACCGGGCTTGAGGATGCCTTTTTGGACCAGAAGGGTAGCTACTGGCCCCCTGGTTTTGTCAAGTCTGGCTTCAATCACTATCCCCTCTGCCGGACAATCGTGCTCAGCTTTAAGCTCCAATATGTCGGCGACCAGAAGGAGGTTTTCTAGAAGCTCGTCTATACCCTGTTTTTTCTTAGCTGATATTGGCACGCATACAGTGTCGCCTCCCCACTCCTCGATAACCAAGCCTAAATCTGCCAGCTGCTGTTTAACTTTATCTGGATTGGAGTCAGGCTTGTCAATTTTGTTGATGGCGACCACTATGGGCACATCGGCGGCTCGAGCGTGGTCTATGGCTTCTATAGTTTGGGGCATCACTCCGTCATCAGCAGCTACCACAAGGACAGCTATGTCGGTAGCTTGAGCCCCTCTGGCTCTCATGGTAGTGAAAGCTTCATGCCCTGGTGTGTCCAGGAAAGTAATTTTTCGTGAGTTCACCTCGACCTGGTAAGCTCCAATGTGTTGGGTAATAGCACCGGCTTCGGTGGCGATTACATTACTTTGGCGGATGGCGTCGAGCAAGCTTGTCTTACCATGGTCAACATGCCCCATGATGGTGATTACCGGAGGGCGTGGTGAAAGCTCACCATCACCCGTTGGCGTAGGGCGTTTTATTTGAGCGGACACCGGCTGCTTTTTAGCTTCATAGCCGAAATAGGAAGCTACCACTGCTGCGGTATCAAAATCTATGGCCTGATTAATATTGGCCATGACACCGCTTCTCATGAGCTGCTTAATAACCTCGATGCCACTAACCTGTAGAATGTCAGCCAATTGTTTCACGCTGAGAGCTGGAGGAAGGCTAACGTGAGGTAGCGTCTTTGCGTCAGTCTTAGCTTCCGGGTTATCCTTCTTTTCGTCGGTAATTAGTTCTTGCTTTTTGTTAGTCAAGCTTGACTCTCTCCCTTTTTAGGTAAGCTCTTGCCATATTCTACCAGCACTTGACGGTTTTCCAAAATCAGCTCAGTCCGCAGGGCATACTCCAAGCGATTGCCTTTCAGCCCGATGTCCCAACATTCGCGTATTGGGCATAGATAAACTCCTCGGCCCGTCTCTTTACCCTTATGGTCTATCTCTACAACACCATCACGACATACGAGTCGAATTAACTTTCTTTTAGCCTTTTTTTCTCGGCAAGCCACACAGCTGCGCTCGGGTACGTGCCTTTGACACAGAATTTGCTTGTTAAGATTATTCTTCAAGCCCGTCTTCCTCAGAGTAGCTAGCTGGCCTTGAACGCGTTTTCTTAGGTCTGCTTTTGCCTTTTGGTAAGTCGGTATCCTTCTTGGCATCCTTCTTGGTATCCTTCTTGCTACTCCTCCTCTTTGCCTTATCTGTCTTTGGTGACAGTATGTCCTCAGCGAACCTAATCTGGCGGGTCTCTGCAGATTTGGCCGGTGAGGAAACCTCCGAAGCTAAAACAAGCTCAAAGTCGGTTGAAGCTGCGGCTACTTCTGCGATCTTCTCCTCACCGACTGGCTCTGGTTCGCCGGTTGCCGCTGCTTCGCTGACGGGCACTAAACCAAGCAATTCCTCAGCGGCGGCAAATTCGGCGACAGGCTCTTCCTCTTCAGCGACTGCCTCTCTGTCCAAACTGGCCTTTTCTGCCTCGAGGGCTGAGGTGCTCTTGATATCGATTCGCCAGCCAGTTAGCTTTGCTGCTAATCTGGCATTCTGTCCTTCCTTACCGATGGCCAACGATAGTTGTTTATCAGGAGCAGCTACTATGGCAGTATTCCCCGTTTGGTTAAGTTCAACGCTTGATACCTGAGCGGGGCTGAGGGCATTGGCGATGAACACTGCCGGGTTATCAGACCATTCGATCACGTCTATCTTTTCGCCATGCAGCTCATTTACGATGTTTTGTATTCTAATGCCGCGTAGCCCAACGCAGCAACCAACAGGGTCAATACCTTCCTGGCGTGCTGCTACGGCCACCTTGCTTCGATGGCCGGCCTCGCGAGCTATCGACTTTATATCTATGGTGCCGCCATATATTTCCGGGATCTCCAGTTCGAAAAGCCGGCGCAATAGGTTGCGGTGAGAGCGAGACACTATTATCTGAGGCCCTCTGCTGGTTTTGGTTACCTCCAAGACATATACTTTGAGCCTTTGCCCGATACGATAGCGCTCATTGTGCACCTGTTCGCTGCTCGGAAGTATTGCCTCAGCTTTGCCTAAATCGACATGAATTTGATCTGGTGTAATGCGTTGTACCATTCCCGTAACGGTTTCGTCCTCTTTGCCAGTGAATTCCTCGAAAATCGCATGATGTTCTGCCTCGTGCAACCGCTGCAGGATAACCTGTCTTGCCGTTTGAGCAGCGATTCGCCCAGCATTCGGGGGTGTGGATTCTATGCTTACAGTATCGCCAATCTGGGCATTTCTATCGAGCTTTTGAGCGTCGGCAAGTGATATCTCATGAATCGGATCAGTGAACTCCTCAGCCACTATCTTCCTTACGTAGACCTTGACTTCGCCAGTGTTGGAGTTGATTTTGGCTGAGACGTCTTGACCGGCGGCAAAAGCATCTTTTCTGTAGGCGGAGACGAGTGCTGACTCTATCGCAGCCAGCACCACTTCCTTGGGCAGATGCTTCTCAGCCGATAGTTGGGTAAGGGCAATCATGAATTCAGTCTTCATCGAATACCACTCCCCGTTTCTATTTCCTTAACAAAAAAGTGGGAACTAGCCCCACTTTTTATTGGCACTCTTAGATTCCGCTGTTAGTGTAACATAACTGTATGTAAAATGCAAATCTAGCCGCTATTGATAGTTTTTTATCTTTTGTCTTTGTGCCTCGCTTGTTTATTATTTGGCATATTTTACTCTGGTGGTAAGCTACCAAAGCGGCGTTGGCGTTGGCTGTAGATGATAAGGGCTTTGTCAATTTCCTTCTTGGCAAAATCGGGCCATAGAACTGGCGTGAAATAGATCTCAGCATAGGCAGACTGCCATATCAGGAAATTGCTCAGCCGCATTTCGCCTCCAGTACGAATTACCAGGTCAGGGTCAGGGGTGTCAGCGGTATAGAGATACTGGCTGAAAAGCTTTTCATTAACATCTTGTGGTGAAATACAGCCAAGGATGAGACTCCGTGCTGCCTCAACAATCTCATCTCTGCCTCCATAATTGAAAGCTAAACTCACACTCATTCGACTGTTATTCTTAGTCAGCTCCAGAGCCTGTTTTACTTTCTCCTGTAGCCTAAGCGGCAATCCATCAGGCTTACCCAGATGGCGGATTCTTATGCCGTTCTCCTGGGCGAATTTAATTCCTTCCTCTAGCCTTTCTTCCAGGATTTTAAATATCCCATCTATCTCACGTTTCGGTCGGTTCCAATTCTCGGTAGAGAAAGCATATAGAGTGAGGTGGGGGATCTTGTATTCGAAGAAGATTTCCACTACCTTCTGCGCTGTGTTGACTCCTTTTTTGTGTCCGGCTAATCTGGGCAAGCCGCGTTGCTTTGCCCACCGCCCATTGCCATCCATAATAATGGCAACATGTTGAGGCAGATGTTTTAAATTTGGCAGTGTAGTCATTTTTCTGGTTCAGTGGTGCCCAGTTTCTCGAGTTTTTCTTTCAACTCATTTCTTTTTGCTTCATCAAGCTTAACCGGGTTGGGCAGAGTTCG
>JADHXB010000095.1 GCA_016783155.1 Dehalococcoidia bacterium | reverse complement strand
TAGGAGAGTCTGGCGGGATAGTTCTGTATTCTGTTGAATAAGCTGTAAGTCTTCAAAGTCATTGGGTGAGAGATAGCCCAACGCCGAATGAAGCCTCTTCTGATTATAGACTTCCTCGATGAAATAGGGAAGCCTTTCTATCACGTCCGCCATAGTCTCATAGTCACACAGGTACACCTCCTCATATTTCAGTGTCTTGAAAAAGCTCTCCATCATGGCGTTTTCATAGGGGTTACCCATACGTGCCATACTGACTTCAAAACCGTGGTGCTTGAGCTCGTCTATGTATTCAACCGAAGCATACTGTACTCCCTGATCCGAGTGATGGATAACACCGGGGCTAGGCCTACGCTCGGCTATGGCCATTCGCAATGCCTCCAGCGTCAGCACAGTGTCAATCCTGGTAGAAATAGCATAGCCAATCACCCGCCGGGAGCAGGCGTCCAGTATCGCTGCCAGGTAGACGAAGCCAGTCCGAATCCGGATGTAGGTGATATCAGCAACCCACACCTGATTCAGCCGGTTGATAATCATACCCTTGATAAGATTGGGATATCTTGGGAAGCGGTGGCGGCTATCCGTGGTCTTCATCCACCTCCGTTTGACTTGGCAGAGCAAGTCACTTTCCCTCATCAGCCGGAGTACCTTCTTGTGATTTACCGTCCATCCCTCATACTGTAGCTGTTTGGCAACCCTGCGGTAGCCGTAGCGGGGGAACTCAACGCAGATAGCCTCGATGCGGTCCCTCACATCAGCCTCTGCCTTCAACCGCTCAGTGCTCTCGCCTTTGGGTTTATAGTAGAAACTGCTCCTGGCAAGATTCATTAGTCCACACCCCCACCAGATACTGCTGAGGAAGTGTTGCCACCGCGTAATGATTTCCCGTTTCTGTTGAACTGGCTGAGGCTGTTCTTGAGTCCCCTTTTTAGAAACTCATTCTCCAGTGTCAGCCTGCCCACCAGCCGCTCCAGTTTCTCTATCCTGTCTTTGAGAGCAGCTTCCTCGGTGGGCTCGTTATCAAACTTACCCCGGCTGTATTGCCTTTTCCAGTGGTAAAGTAGGCTTGATGAAATGTTATATCTGCGGCAGAGCTGGGCTGGACTGCTTTCGCCACTCAGCAGCTCCTCGACAACTCCCCTCTTAAACTCTAGACTGAAATTCCTCTGATTCCTCATGGCAAGATCCTTTCTGTCCCTCATTATAGGACATTCTGACCCTGCCAAACCTTCCTAACCTAAAGTGTCCAGTCTCAGGGGTTCACTCCATGTTTAATATGACAAGCTAGCTGTCACTGGTGTATGCTATGCTGGAGTTTGATGGAAGGCGAAATCGCAAGGCATGAGGCGGCTGGCTGATGCTTACCTTGATATAGAGACCACGGGCCTCTCCCGATTTTCTGACTACATAACCGTAATCGGCATTTACCGGTGCCACCGTGGAGATAGTGAGCTTATTCAGTTGGTAGGCGAAGAAGTGACCAGGGGCAACCTTATCACAGCCTTGAAGGGTGTAAACACAATCTATACCTACAACGGCAGCAGATTCGATCTTCCCTTTATTGCTGCTTCCCTTGGCATAGACTTGGCCACTGAGTTCTACCATCACGACCTGATGTATGACTGCTGGAGAAATAACCTGTATGGGGGCTTCAAGGCAGTCGAGCGGCAGTTGGGTATTCCCCGGCAACTGCAGGGCGTCGACGGGTTCGAGGCAGTTCAGTTGTGGTGGCGGTATCGCAGGGGTGGTAATCAGAATGCCCTGGCTTTGCTACTGCAGTACAATAAAGAGGATGTGGTGAATCTGAAGACTCTGAGGGAGAGGCTGGCTAGTTGTCATTTTCCAGAACCATTCTAAAATTGCCATATGCTACTAATACGTGGAAGGAGCATATCATAAGGAGGGAGGAATCGTATGGATTATGAGAGCTTATTACACGGCATCGCGTGGACGAAGAGCAAATGGGGGCCACCGAAGCTTTACCGTAGGAGAAAATGTAAGAAGTATATAGATTTCAGCTATTCTGGATTGAGACAAAGGGGAGATGACTACTGGCTCCATCTTGAAAGGATGGGCGAAAAGGAGCTAGGTGAAGAGGTAATCAATTGCTTCCTGAACATCAAGGAATTTAACTGCCACATCGATAATCCTGGTACAGACAAAGGTGACAAGCTCGTCCAGAACTTAAAGAATGCTGTGGATGCGCTGCCTGATGCTTACGCTGCCTTGGCCGGCTGTACGATTGAGAACGTGGACTTCCGTCAAAAATCGATTCGGAGTAGGATCGATCAGATATACTTTTGCTTGTGCGCAATTGACCCAGACTTTCCGACGTTTGTTAGAAAGGTGCCTGCTACTAAGCTAATGCACATGGCGCTACCTGCTCTGTTTGTCATGTGGGATAACGACATCATCAAGAGTTACGACGTACCGCTGATGGGGGATACGCCGTTCTACAGCGCTTTTCTGATGTTGATGCAAGAGAACATTCGGCACATAAGAGAAACTAATCCTAAGGGCACTGATATGACGAGTCAGGAACTTGCTCGGCAAATCAACAAGCAGTGCGGGTATGATAGTCTGGCTATGCCAAGACTACTTGACATAGCCAATTATGCCGTATCTCGAAAGGGATCGGGTATCCAAAAGTGCTCCAAGTGTATAGAGGTCACCAATAGGAGACTGGAGACAGTGGAGTGGTACGACGAAAGGTTCAAGCCCGGCCTGTTTCGCATCTTAGGGCGGGCACCCGTAGGCGGGTGACTCGCACGGAAAAGGATAAGAAGTTTGGCAACATACTGCTTGACTATTCGATGATTAAGTCGAACGGAGGAACCTAATGGGGAACAGAAAGAAGTACATAATTACCTGTCTTGTTCTCGGCTGTCTGCTCCTGCTATTCGCCAGAGGTTGCTTAGGTGTCACTACATCAATCATGAGCACTGAGTTCGAGAGAGCTCGTATGGGACTAGTGGACCCACCACCTTGGCATAGTTATCTTGGTTGGCCCCTCATATTCATGTTAGGTGGTCTTGCCTTATCCTTCCTTGGACATAGCGAGTGGGCAGACCAAAAGGGAAGGCATCGGGCCTGGGGCTTTCTCGGCTTGGCAACTCCAATTAGTATGCTCGTGCTCGCACTATTGAAGCCAAAGCCAAAGCCAATACTGCCCGACCTACCACCCTGCCCTTACTGTGGCTCAAAAGAATTCAAGGTAATAGAACTAGTCACAGCCAGTTTGACCGAGGAGCAATTAGCTAAGTTGAAGGCAGGTCGTTTGGTGTTTTACGAATGCCAAAAGTGCCACGGAACTCTCCAATGGAAAGATGAAAAAGGGGATGAGGGAGAAGTTGGGTAGATGCCGGGTTTAGGCAGCTCAAGCAGGAGTTGATATGGCGGTTTATTCTGATTCACAGCTAGGTGTGTATGAGCAGTGTCCCTTGAAGTTCAAGCTTCGCTACAGGGACAGGATTAAGCGAGACATGGAAGGCGTCGAGGGTTTCTTGGGGTTAAGGGTTCACGATACCTTGAAGAAGTGCTATGACGACCTCAGGTTTACCAAGACAAACAGCCTGAGCGACTTGCTCGCTTTCTATAACAAAATCTGGCAGGAAAACTGGAACGACTCAATCGTTATCATGAAGCAAGACCTGACACAGGAGCACTACAGATCCCTGGGCGAGAAGCTGATTGAGAATTACTACAACCGCTATTCACCGTTTGATGCCGATATAACGATACAGACTGAGATGAGAATTGGCTTCTCGCTGGATGACGAGAATCAATATAAAATGCAGGGTTACATAGACCGGCTGTCACGGATTCAGGATGGTACTTATGAGATTCACGACTATAAGACGACGTCCCATATGCCCAGTCAGGAAGATGCCGATAAGGATAGGCAGCTTGGGTTGTACCAGATTGGAGTCCAGAGGAGATGGCCGGATGTTGAGAATATCAGGCTTGTCTGGCACTACGTGGCTTTTGATGCGGAACTGGTTTCCTGCCGCACTCCAGAAGCTATCTCAGGCTTGATTGAAAGTACCAAGAGCCTAATCGATGAGATAGAGTCAGCCCAGGACTTCTCACCAAACGAGTCCCGGTTGTGTGACTGGTGTGAATACCCCGATTTGTGCCCACTGAGAAAGCATTTCTACAAGGTCGAGGCTCTGCCAGTTAACGAATACCTCAACGAGCCGGGGGTTGTGTTGGCCAATAGATATGCGCAGCTCAAGAATCAAGAGGCCGGGATAGAGGCCGAAATGGAGAAGGTGAGGGAGGCGATACTCGACTATGCCAGGAGGGAAGGGGTCGAGGTCATAAAAGGCAGCGACTGCAAGGTGAGGGTTACATTCGCTGACAAACTCAAATTCCCGCGCAAGAGCGATGCCGAGCGCCCGGAACTGGACGGGATAATAAAAGAGGCAGGCAAATGGGGAGAAGTCTCGGACCTTGATACGACAGCACTTATTGGCATTGTTGAAAAAGGCCTGTGGAGCAAGGACTTGATTGACAGAGTCATGAAGTACGGCAGGATTGAGGGAAGCAGCACCGTCCGCATATCGAAGTTGAAGGACGAGGAGAAGTAGCGCGGGACCTTATGTGAGAGTCACGTGCCCGTAGGTTAACGGTCG
The DNA here is from genome assembly GCA_016783155.1 of Dehalococcoidia bacterium. GTDB lineage: Bacteria > Chloroflexota > Dehalococcoidia > GIF9 > UBA5629 > 9FT-COMBO-48-23. The sequence continues at coordinate 755 of JADHXB010000095.1, read as the reverse complement.
TAGCTGGGTTTGCTCCAAATCCTAAATCCTAATATCTAAGCTCTAAATAAATTCGAAATCCCAAATCCAAATGCGAGCACAGCTCGGATAAGAGGAATGTGTCCAACTGCTGCTCCTCTTACGCAAGCAGAGCTTACATACATATTGTCTAGAATTTGGGGTTTAGCGCTTGGCATTTGCCCCTTTGGGGTGACTCGCACAGAACACCCGTACCTCAAATGCTAGAGCATTATTACCGGCCTTTGAATTGAGGCGGACGCTTCTCCAGGAATGAGCTGACTCCCTCCTTGAAATCCTCTGTCCCAAAGCCGAAGTTCTGTGCGTACGTCTCGAAGTATAGCTGTTGCTCAAGATCGTTCATCAAGCCGCTGTGAACAGCACGCTTAATTTGCGCCAGGGCCAGCGGGGGTCCTTTGGCCAGTCTCTTGGCCAGGACAGTGGCTTCATCCATCAGCCTATCATGTGGGACAACTTTGTTGACCAGGCCTATACGTTCCGCCTCTTTGGCATCAATGATGTCACCCGTGTACATCAGCTCAAATGATTTGCCGGCACCGAGTAATCTTGGCATCAAAAAGGTAGCCCCGCAGTCTGGAATCAGGCCCCTACTCACGAAGGCCATGGTAAACCTGGCTTTCTCAGAGGCAATCCTGATATCTGAGAGCAGCGCAATTGATACGCCAGCTCCTGCTGCTACGCCGTTGACTGCAGCAATGACTGGCTTCTCCAGGTTGTAAAGCAACAGAGCAAAAGCA
>JADHXB010000094.1 GCA_016783155.1 Dehalococcoidia bacterium | reverse complement strand
ATCACCAGCAATTACCTGGTGGGCCATCTTTAGATCCCGTTTTTTCAGCGCCTCAATAGAGCGGTTTATCTCCTTCGCCACCATATCACCCATAGCCAGGACTTCATCTTGAATTTCCTTAAAACCCTTGCTAAAACCGACACTTATTTCCATGTTTATCACCTCCCCAACAGTTTAATTATACACATCGCCAGCCACCTGAGCTACATATCTGTTTAATTCAGTTAGCAATTTTCGATAAAGCCTACTAGAATATCGGCTTGAGCAAAAAGGCGAACAGGAAAGCAAGGATACCGCAGGCAGGGAAAGTGAGCAGCCAAGCCAGGACAATCTCTCTAGTAACACCCCACCTCACCGCAGAAAACCGCCGTGTAGCTCCAACCCCCATTATAGCCGTGTTAATAGTTTGAGTGGTGCTTAAAGGTATGCCTAAAAAAGAAGCCAATGTGATGGCAAGACCGGCAGAGGTTTCCGCAGCAAAGCCATTCACCGGCTCCAACTTGGTAAGACGAAAGCCCATGGTTCTGATAATACGCCAACCGCCAAAAGCAGTACCCACTCCCATAACTGTACCGCAAAGGAGAATAACCCATATAGGCACCTGAAACTGGGGCAGTATCCCACCCAAAAACAGAGCCAGGGCAAAGACTCCCATGAATTTTTGTCCGTCATTGCTCCCGTGACTAAAGGCCATAAAAGCCGAAGAAAGTATCTGAAGTCGACCGAAAATTGTCTTGACGGAGGTATGGCTGGCACGAGAGAAGGAACGATAAATTATGACCATAAGTATAAAGCCGGAGGAAAAGCCGATGACAGTAGCCAGCACTAAACCTATCAGGACTTTCTTCCATCCTACCCACAACAAGACCGATGGACCGGCAGCAGCGATTCCAGCTCCAGCCAGTCCGGCAACCAGTGCATGGGTCTCACTGGTAGGTAAGCCCCATCGCCACGCCAGGGTACTCCAGATAACTATAGCTACCATGGCCGAAGCTACCGTATGCAGATCTATAGCTTCCGGTTTAACAATACCCGTGCCTATGGTAGTCGCTACCGCAGTGCCCGTAACCAGTGCCCCTATAATATTCAGCACTGCGGCCATAATCACCGCCTGGGTAGGCGAAAGGACGCGGGTAGAGACTACTGTGGCGATAGCGTTAGGGGCATCAGTCCAGCCATTGACAAATTCCGCCGCCAGAACCAATAGCAGCACTACGGCCAAAGATATACTTATATCCATCTATCTCGCCGGGCGACTTACAATATGAGGCCGATGTAGAGGCTCAAGCATATTTCAGGGCTATACCTTCTAAGGTGTTGGCTACATCCTCACACCTGTCTATGGCGGTCTCTATATCCTCATAAATCTCACGCCACTTGATAAGGTAAGCAAAATCTGCCGAGTTAACAAAAAGCTCCGCGATTGCCGAGCGATAAACGCTGTCTCCCACGTTCTCCAAACGATTAATCTCCACACATAGCTTAAGAAGCTTATTCCGGTCAATGCGGCCGTGTATTTCAGACACCCCCTTCTGGACTTCGAGCACTGCCTGCAACAGAATATCGGTTAGCTCCTTGGCCTTATCAGTAGGACGCTCTACTTTATAGAGCAGCATAGCATCCGCCGCCGAGTGGATGAAATCAGTTATATCGTCTAGAGACTCAGCCAGCAAAGCAATATCCTCACGATCAAACGGGGTCACAAAAGTACGATGAAGCTCAGCAACAATCTGGTGTGTAATAGCATCCCCCTCGTGCTCCAGGCTGGTTATTACTTTCACTCTTTCCTTAACATTCTCCCACGTGTTCACCATGTCTCTTAGCTGCTGAGCTATTTTGACCACATTCTGAGCGCTCTGCTCAAAAAGGACAAAAAATTTCTTTTCTCTGGGGATAAGGGATAAATTAAACAACGAGATGCCTCCGTTGCCAGCAAAACGGAGAAACAGGAAAGGTAATAGAATCTAAAAACAATGGGAAGAGGAATTTGACGCTCCGGTTCTGGCTAAAACGAGCAAACATGACAATCTGCCACCATCATTTTAGATGAGGCATAGGTAGTAGTCAAGCCCATGTACTCGTCCAGTACATTAGTGACACTTGTTATTGCTAAGGGCGAGATTACTCGTTGGCGCTCGGAGCATGGCCTGTTATCCCTGTTCTTCTTTCCGTCATCGCGAGGAGCGTGAGCGACGTGGCGATCTTGCCCCACGCCTGTCATTCTGACCCTGAATGAAATGAAGGGGAAGAATCTCGGCGGGGAGGAAAATGACGTGATGAGATTGCCACGCCTTCGGCTCGCAATGACACTGGGGACATTACCCAATGTTACACATAAAAGTGTCACCCATCTATCTGAACGAGTTCAGCCCACAGCGGATTCCATTTTGGTTTGCGTAAATGTATAATTGAACTGGTGTATCGTAGGTGAAATAAGTAAACAACTCAACCATACTTTAACTAAAAAGAATGGCTAAGATGGACATCCACACAAGCAGAATGAGGCGAATTACCATTGCCGTATTGACGATAGCAATAGCCGCTTTAGTTATTAGCCTGCAGCCTTTCTTTCTGGGACAAATGGACATCAATACGGCGAGGCTGGTGAGTTGTCCGATTGCCTTTATTGTGCTGTGTTTTCTAATACTGCATTGCCTTCAAAACTGGCGACTGCTGTTGGCTCTGTTCAAAAACAAAAAACCGTACAGTATTAGCAGGCTGACGGTAACACTGGCGATGACGGTGGTTGGGGTGATAGATATCGCCAGCGGCTGGTTCACTGCCGTATCAGGCGAGGAACGCCACCTGTTGTTCCCGATGTGGGTATGGAGCTGGACATTCACAATCCTGGTGGCAATTCACATCTACCAGCGCCGGCAGATGTTTCTGTCCTACTGGAGAAAGCTGAATCAGCGGGCTTAGGATAAATTCAACCTATGGCTGCCTATTCGAAAATACACGTAGCTAAGCTATACTGACGAACCTAGATTGCTCACTGCCTGGTGGTACCAGTAAACCAACTTGCAGTTCATCTCAATGTCATCCTGAGGAATAGCAGAACTCATATCCGCCCCGAAGGGTTTTACCAGTCTGTCATCGAAAATTGCCTCTGGCAACGCACCTCTGATTTTCTTAACGGTAGTGCTGAAGTTTGCCACAGATGAAGCGACCATCTCCGCCCCCAGGAACGAGTAGTCAAAATCATGCTGCAGGAGCTCCACGACAGACTCCGGCGACGTCCGACCGTAGAACCTGACAAAACTTTCATTTTGAAATGATTTATTCATGGTTTTCTCCTTAACCTTTTTCGGGATAGGAATGATGCCACCGCCAAGCAATAATGTCGCTGTCACATTTAACTTTTTTACGGTCGTGGTTACCTCTGTCTCCGTGCAAATTTGCATCCTCCCGCTGATAATCAAGAACACCTGGCTCGACTCCATTCGCCTCGCTTGACCGCTCCTGTCCCAGAACATGACTGCTTGCCCGTCGAACTTCAGGGTGTGTGCCCTGTATATTTGTGAAGGCTTACGAAGCTCCGAATCAGTGCACACAACCACCACGAGGCCTAGCTCTCTCAGGCTCCGGGCGGTTGATTCCGCCATCTGCATGTCGGCATAGTTAGCTATGATCTTCGGAATCTTTCCTGTCAGGCGAAGTCGAGTCTCGTAGAGGTTTTTAGACACAATGTCTGCAACCTTCTTTACGAGCTCTTCCTCAACCATGGGCGGGGGAGTTATTGCAACATGCACGACTTCATATTCAGCCATTAGCTCTCTTCCACGGGGGCAGCATCCCACCTTACAATACCACGCTTTTAGCAAAATTAAAAGAGGCGAACTGTCAGCCTCGCTAAAGTTGCTTTTAAAAACAAATTAGTGGGATAAGGCGACCCAATGTGATTTTTTCGCTGCGAAGTGGTAGCATTATAGTTGTCGGCTACTAATCTGAATAAAACGCTAGAACCTCAAGTTAATTACCCATCGAGTAAGGAGCAAAACATGAGAACAAAGAAGCAGTATATCCAAGGATTGGCAAAGATGAAGCGAAACGTCTACTGTGACGGCGAGCTGTTCGACCGCACAGACGAGCGCCAGATGGACTGCATTAATACCATCGGCACTACATTCGATGAGACAGCCAAGCCAGAGAACCAGGATTTGTGCACAGCCATCTCTCATCTCACCGGTGAGAGAATCAGCCGCTTCACCCACATACATCAGAACACCGACGACCTGCACAAGAAGCAGGACATGACCCGCATGTTCTGCCAGAAGGTGGGCGGTTGCATCCAGCGGTGCATGGGCATCGACGCCACCAACGGCATCTACAACGTGTCCTACGAAGCGGACAAGATGAACAAAGGTGCTACCCAATACCATGAGAACTTCAAGAAATGGCTAATCCGTTTCCAACACGAGGACTTGGTGGGCTGCTGCGCTCAGACGGATGTCAAAGGCGATAGGATACTAAGGCCTGCCGACCAGCCGAACCCCGATGCCTACGTACGTATCAAAGAGAGGCTTAGCGATGGCATAGTGGTCAGCGGCTGCAAGCTGCACATCTCCGAGGCCTCGGTGGCCGATGAGGTGCTGGTAGTGCCCACACGGGCGTTACGCCCTGAGGACAAGGACTACGCCGTCGCCTTCGCTATCCCGGGCGACTGGGAAGGGCTGAAACAAATAGTCACCATCCATAATTTCAGGCCAAGGGAGCATTTCAAGCGTGGGTTCACGCCAGGCAGCACAGATTCCTACCTGATTTTTGACGACTGCTTCGTGCCCTGGGAAAGGGTTTTCCTTGCCGGTGAATGGCAGCATGGCAGCGTGCTGGCTCTACTCTTCGCCTTGTTCCACCGCCATTCCTATTCAGGCTGTAAGCCAGCCATCGGCGATATTCTCCTAGGAACGGCAGCTCTCGCCGCCGAGGTGAACAATATTCATAAGACGCCCCACGTTCGAGAGAAGCTAGCCGAGATTATCATGACCACCGAGCTGGGCTACGCCGCCGGATACACGGCTTCAGACCTCGGCAAGCCTGAGGTCTATATACCGGGCATAGGCTTCGTGCCTTATGGCCCGGGCTCCTACATCCCTAATTCGATTTACTGCAACGTCGGCCGCTGCCTGACAGGCGAGGCGGTGTGGCGTGAAGCGGAGATACTCTGCGACATCGCTGGCGGCATAGCAGCCACCTTCCCTCACGAGAAGGATTTCATGAACCCGGAGACCAGTGACCTGCTACTGAAATACACCAAGCGTAATGCAGACATGCCAGTGGAGGACCAGGCTCAGTTGTGGCGATACCTGGGCGACATACTCTGCTCAGCCACCGGCAGCATATACAATGTGGGCAGCTACCACGGTGGCGGCTCACCAATCATGGAGCAAATCGCCATCACTACCCAGTACGACATCGAGTCCAGGAAGAAGCTGGTCAAGCACATCGCCGGCATGAGCGGTGGGGACCG
>JADHXB010000093.1 GCA_016783155.1 Dehalococcoidia bacterium | reverse complement strand
ATTAACGAAGGACCCAGAATGACAGGCGTGGGGCAAGATCGCCACGTCGCTCACGCTCCTCGCGATGACGGAAAGAAGAACAGGGATAACAGGCTCTGTTCCAAGCGCTAATGAGGAATCTCGCCCTTAGCAATAACAACAGGTGTCACTAATGTGCTGGACGAGTACAACAATTTGCCACCGCTGTTAACTCATTGCTATACTCATTTGGGAGGAATTGCACGGCTTTGGTTGATTGGCAGGCGCTGCAGCAGACTATCGGGATAACTTTTCGAGATGTGTCTCTACTTCAGCAGGCTTTTATTCATTCCTCTTATATCAATGAGAACCCGAGCCTTTGTCTTCTTGACAACGAGCGCCTTGAGCTCCTCGGGGATGCCTTGTTGAGCTTCGTAGTCGCTGAAAAGCTATATCACGATTTTCCCCATTCTGGCGAGGGCGAGCTGACTGAAATCCGCATTTTATTGGTTCGGCAGGAGACTTTGGCTCAACTTGCTGTAGCGCTTAAACTTGGTGATTATCTCCAGCTGGGAAAAGGGGAGGAGGCAACAGGTGGGCGAGAAAGGCAAACTAATCTCGCCGATGCCTTCGAATCCTTGGTTGGTGCCATATTTCTTGACCAAGGGCTGGATGCTGCCAGGGATTTCATTTTGAGCAAGCTTGGTAGTAATCTTGAGAGGGTAAGGTCCAAGGGAATAGGGCGAAACTATAAAACTCTTTTGCAGGAGTTCACTCAAGCTAAACTTAAGCAGCTTCCGACTTATCGAGTTGTGGAAGCTTCTGGTCCCGACCACGATAAAGGCTTCACTGTTGAGGTGGTGCTTGGAGACAGGGTGCTGGGGGCAGGCTCAGGTAAGAATAAAAGAACCGCTGAGATGGAAGCTGCCCGCTCAGCATGGGAGAAGCTTACAATTGGCTGAGCCCCTTCGGCTATTGTTAAATTGCTGCCTTATAACGCTGGCTGCAAGACTACAATCTCGGTAGTCTCTGGCAGTTTACCGGCTTTGAACTCCGTCTCGCTGGAATTTAGTTTCTTCACGTTCTTCTTGCCTGCCAGGAAGTCTTCGACACCGGTGACGGGGAAGTCGCACTTGGGTGTCTTGTAGTGCATAGGGGCGATGACTTTGGGCTTCAAATCATCGACCACTTGGCTGGCGACCTTGGCATCGATGGTGAAAAAGCCACCTATTGGGATGAGCAGTACGTCAACGTTACCTATTTGAGCGATTTCTTCTCGGCTCAAGTCATGTCCGAGATCACCCAGGTGGCATAGCTTTATTCCGTCCACGGTGAAACAGAATATCGTATTAGCTCCTCGTTCTTTTCCTCTCGACTTGTCGTGATGAGAAGCGATACCTTTGAATTGAATCCCTTTAGCGGTTTTTGTTCCGCTGCCTGTGATGACTTCAGGTTTGCCTGGCACTGCTGCGACATTGTTGTGGTCGAGGTGGCCGTGGCTTACCGTGACGATGTCAGCAGCCTCGTTGACAGGCGAGTAGTTAATACCACCACCTGTCGAGTATGGGTCAGCTATAATCTTAAGCCCTGTATCGGATGTAATCAGAAAGCAGGAATGTCCCAGCCACTTAAGTTTCATTGTGTACCTACTCGTATTCAGTTTATGTGCAGGGTGTATCTGTAGCCTGCTTAGCTAATCTTATCTAGCTGAGGCTAAGGCGAGGTTAATCAAGGTTCGCACGCCGACTCCCGTAGCACCCTTTACCAAATAGCCACGCTCCTTGTCCCTGAAGGAGGTGCCGGCAATATCAATATGCACCCAGGGTGTATCTCCAACAAATTCGGCTAGAAAATGCGCTGCGGTGATGGTACCAGCCCATCTGCCACCACTATTTTTGATATCAGCCACATCGCTTTTATTCAGCTCCTTATATTCTTCGTGCATTGGCATCTGCCAGAGGCGCTCCCCGGCATCAGCCCCTGCCTTGATTACTCTTTCTATTAGCTCATGGGAATTACCAAGGATACCACTGTTAATATCTCCGAGAGCTATACGGCAGGCGCCGGTCAATGTAGCCAGATCTACCAGTGGTGACAGCCCTTGTTTGACGGCATAACTTAGAGCATCAGCCAGGATAAGTCTTCCCTCGGCATCAGTGTTTACGACCTCTATAGTCTTACCATTTACGGCTTTCAGGATATCCCCCGGCTTGAGAGCATTGCCTCCGGGTAGATTTTCGGTAGCTGGAACAACGGCAGTGACATTTACCTTTGGTTTCAGCCGGGCGATTGCTCCTAAGGCTGCCATGACTGATGCAGCGCCTGCCATATCGCTTTTCATCTCAGTCATGCCCTCAGACGGCTTAATTGATATACCTCCGGAATCAAAAGTTATACCTTTGCCGACGAAGCCCAGAGTATTAGCGGACGACTTGTCACCTTTGTAACCCAGGACTATCAGCTTTGGCGGCTGGCGGCTTCCCTGAGCCACGCCCAGAAGCGCGCCCATCCCTTCTTTTTCCATCTGCTCACGGTCCATGATGGTTAAACTGAGGCCATGAGTTTTTGATAACCCCTCTGCCATTTTCGCCATATCGCTGGGCGTCATGTAATTTGCCGGCTCATTTATCAAGTCCCGAGCCCAGTTGGTAGCTTCCGCAATTGCCCTTCCCTTTTTACAGCCCTGCTCCAGAGCTGGTAACTTGGCCGCATCCCTTTCCACGATAAGAAGCTCTTCAATATCCTGGTTTTCAGGCTCCTTAGTTATATGCTTTTGGAATCTATACAGTCCGAGGAGGCTGCCCTCGGTTAGGGCTTGAGATGCTGCCTCAGGCTCAATTCCACCAACACCAGCACCGTGGATGATGGTGGCTATCCTTCGGCAGTTTAGCCTTCTTAGAGAGCGGCAGAATTCCGCAGCTATACCACGAATCCTATCCGGTGTAAGCTCGGACTGTTTGCCCAGTCCAGCAACAGCCACAATTCGTGCTGGAATCTTGCCCAGGCTATGGATGATGCTGATTTCATTAAGCTTTCCCTTGATCTCTCCCTGTTCGATAAGCTTAGTGATCGCTCCGTCAAGAGCCTTGTCCACAGCGCCTGTTGCTCCACCGGGATGTTCCACTCCTTCGAAAAGGTTGACTACAATGGCGTCAGCTTTGACACTTGTAATGTCGGCGGTGATTACCTTTACTTCCAACTTTGCCTCCTGAGTATTCAAAACTCGGCTTAATTCTGGGCTTTTAGAGTTTTCCAGACTCGGCTGCCATCTATTTTATCCCATCCTTCCACGAAATGGAATGCCTCCCTTCAATTCATGCCTCTCTATCATTTCAGCGATTCAGCGTGCGTATTATTTTGTCAATCACAGGGGTAATATCCCGTGAAGTATCAACTGCGAAATGATTACGCCGGATTTTTTCCGCTCTTGGCTTCATTTGCCTGTAGACATCCCAGTCAGCGTCTGATTTATCCTCTGGGGCAGCTCCGTTTTTTCTTGCCTGAAGACGCTGGTAGGCTAATGCTGGTGGCGCTTCGACGCGCACCAAGACCAGCCTGGCTCCAGTTCTGTCGCTAATGCGATAAAGATGCTCGCGGTTGTGTTCTGATAAATTGGTAGCATCGAAGATAACGGGTACCCCATCTTTTAGAAGCCACTCGATAAGGCTGTGACATGCAGCGAAAAGTCGAGCACTTTCAGTAGTGCTGTAGTCAGGAGAGGGGAATAAAGCCTTACGTATTGCATCGCTCTCAAGGATGCAGAAGGACTGTTTCTCAGCCATTTTACGGCAGAAGAAGGTTTTGCCTGTTCCTGGCAAACCGGTAACGACTACGAAACCAGGGTTAGCCACCGCTTCGGGAAACAAGCCCAGGTTTTCTCTTAGTTTTGCCAAATCTTGATTAAGCTGTTTTTGCTCCATGCGGATTTAAGAATTATAGGATATTTCTCGAATTCGTGCTATTGCGCTTGCTTGTAGTGAAGGGTCTCAAGCAAAAGTAATACTGTGCTCTATCATAGTCCACAAATCGCAGTTCTGACTGGACACTCTTGACCTGGATTTATTGATGCTGTAAACTGATGTTACGTAAATAGTTGAAGTTTCCGTAACAAAATGCATGACGAGGACGGGATCTCATTAAGAGGTGTAGGAGTCGGCTTGTATGCGTCTCTGATAAACGTATGCCAGGATGGCTACTCTCTTAGCGGGACTCCAGTGCCGGGTTTCGACGGTAGTGAAGTCTTTGCCAGGATTAATGAGTCTAATCCGCTCACCTCTATCGATGGTAGTTTCAAGAGTGAAATACTAAAGACCGTATTTAATATTGGCTTAAAAAAAACTGACGAGGAGCCTTTGTGGATAGTCCCTAATTCAATACGCTATCGCAAATATAAGCCACTGCGGAAGAGGGGCGGGAAACTTGCAAGTCCAGGATTAGGGTCTCCTCAAATTACCCTGCACCGCCAATTTGCCAGCCTTATAAAAAAAGATGAGAAAGAGATACTGAAATTCGCAAACAAATATGGCTTACTGAAGCGTTATTCGGTGCATGACCTCGTATTTAGGAACCGGGATACTGGGCAACAATTTCAACTAGGGGAATCATTGCTATGGTGGAAGGAAGAGATTGAAGATCTGGCTGCATGCCTGGACTTATGGAATATGATATTGGGGAACGATGAAAAGTTGGAGAATGCCGTCTTATGGCATCGAGACGGCATAACAATAAGACTTGGTAGCAACGATGTACCACTGATAAGCAGAGCAAATATTACTTTCCTGGACAGATGGGGCAAGGGTGATGCCAGGGGGCCGGCATTATATTATCTTTCCCTTGAAACGGACAAGCGCTTACTTAACACATTAACCATGAAATTTCTACCCCTCCAGAACTCAGAGATTTGCTTGTTCCCAGACAGTTTGTTGGCCACAATATGGTTGGTGTTTCTTTGGGAGATTAGCGGTAGAACAAGGCTCGTGCGATGTGCCAGCTGTGGTGACTATTTTGATTCACAAGATCCACGTGCGAGATTCTGCTCTACTCGTTGCCGGATGCGGAGCTACAGAAAACGTCGGAAGTGAATTGTAGCGGCTTAATGGAGCCATTGCCCTTTTGGGGGGATTGACAAAGCCAGGTCGGCTACCTATACTTCTGAAAGGGCAAGGAGTTGAGGGATGCTGCAGATATCTTTTAAGTCTTTCCTGCTGGCAACAAAAAGCTTTCGGCGATGCAAAACACTTCTCATAAATTCACTAAGGCACTAGAGCCGATATCATAACGAAAATGAAGAGGAGGGATGAGATATATGAGATTTTATGGCCACAAGACCTAACACAACTTGGGAAAGTTTTAAGAAGGAGGAGAAACAAGTGAAAAGGAAAGCATTATTTAGCGTTATAGCGTTAGCACTGGTAGCATTAGTAGCAGTGCCCTTGCTTGCTGCCTGCGAAGGTGCTGAAGTAGCCCCGCCAGCCAAGGACAAAATCGTCGTTGGTATGGCAAGGTCCCTCTCCGGCCCACTATCTCCGATTGA
>JADHXB010000092.1 GCA_016783155.1 Dehalococcoidia bacterium | reverse complement strand
TTTGTCTGACATAACGGGCAGACAGTGGCAATACACTCAGCTCCGTTGCTTGAAGCGCTATCCAGCAGCTTATGAGCTAGCTCTAAAGCAACGTTCTCCTCGGATATGACTAGGGAACCACCGCAACAGCGAGTTTTCAGAGGAAACGGCGTGGCCTCGGCCCCTAGGCTTTTTATCAGGCGATCCAACGACTCGGGGGATTCCGGATGGTCGAAGCCTGGGCTAGGCCTTACCACCTGGCAGCCGTAGTAGGGAGCTACTTTCAGGCCACCAAGATCGCCTTTGACCCTGGATGCGATTTCTTCACAGCCAATATCATTTGCGAACACATCGAGGAGGTGCCGCACATTGACTGTCCCGTGATACTCCAGGTCACCGGCCGCCAGGGCCTCATTTACTTTCGCCCTTAGCGCAGGATATTCTCTAAAGGCTGAGTTGGTTCTATTCAGGATGACATAACAGGCGCTGCAGGGTGTTACCAGGTCCAACCCTCTTTTTTCAGCCAGCGCCAGGTTGCGAGCTGAGACACAATAGGAAGCCAGTTCGTCAACAGAAGTATAAGGTGTAGACCCACAGCAGTTCCAGTCATCCAGCTCGATGAGCTCTACCTCCAAAGCCTTGGCCACAGCCTGGGCAGACCAGTCGTATGCCTTGGCTCCCCCATGTGAGGCGGAGCAGCCGGGGAAATAAGTGTAATATCTCATCGTATCCCTCCCAATGACTCAGCCTTGTCTAAGATAGCCTTGAACTGGCGCTCTGCCTCCGGTTTCAATCTTCTGGCTCTGGCAGACAGGCGTCCGTGCTTGAGCAAACTGAGCGCCATTGGCATCATTTTCATGGCACGCAGCGGGTTGGTCAAGAGATAAAACCAAATCATAAAGCTCATCTCCGGAACGCTTCCGATGCTATACACGAAGTCGCTGAAGCTTCTATACATTGTCGGGGTGTACGTTCGGCCACTGCTGAGGCGCTGCTGGACGGCCAGGCAATCCAGCGCGTGCATGAGGTCGGTTACTTTGATTCCCCTGGGACAGCGCACGGTGCAGAGATAGCAAGATAGGCAAAACCACATAGAGTTGCTGGATAGAACCTCCTCTCGCATGCCGGCGCGCGCCATCGCAAAGAGCTGCCGGGGCGTGTAGTCCATTCTGTTGACGTTGGGGCAGGATGCAGAGCAAGTGCCACATTGAATACAGAGGCGGATCCCCTCGCCACCGGGGATAGCACAGATTTCTTGCAGGAAAGTGTTACTACCTTGAACTTTCGTTTCCATTACACACCAACCTTTGCGTCATTATGATTCCTCGTCAGTGCAAAGCAAACCCTATTGTAACCCCTCGTGAGTCCGTAGTACAGAAAGAGGGGCTACTCTCGTCCCCTCTCTCTCAAACAACCCCCCGAGGCTCAGATGCTTCAACCGATTTGCCTTGCTCGCTCTCAGCAGAAGCTCTTTGCTCCGGCTTCATGACAGTTGCGACCTTATCTTTGGACAAGTTGCTCTGCTGCCTTTAGTGCCCGAGCTCTCCTCTTTTCCCGTTGGCGTGCGTCGCGCATCACTCGATACAGACCGCTAACGTTCATGTACCAAATAAACGCTACCGGGAAGAGAATGATGGGTATCCCTATTACCAGTGCCAATATAAGCTGCCATTCCATATTGCTAAGCTCCTTTCATAATATTCTCTACCTATATCTAGGAGATAAATTACGCATGCAGCCACCTATTCACCTCCCCTTTTATTCTCCTTTTTTCCCCCTCGCGTTTTACTTGCCAAACTTCGACATAGGGAATTACGAGCCAAGTAAGAAATCCACCTGCAGCAGCAATCAAAATTGCCAATCCCAAGTTCATTTCTACCTTCTTTCTTATTTAAGTTTTTCCATCCACCTGAATTCTTTGGTTCTAAGAAGCTCCTTTGTTGCCTTGGCCCTTTCCTCGCCGACAGTTCGTCTCTTCCGTGCCTCCTGAATAGCGTGGTAGATGCCACCGATATTCAGGTACCAGACGAATGCCACCGGAAACAGGATGACAGGTATTGCCAGCACCAGCGCCACTATGAACTCCCACTGCATTTCTCTCACCTCCTTTTCCGCTACGGTCTATACACACCACCTATCTCTGAAAGCCAGCCTCGACTCAGTGTCTGGTTCCGACTGGTTCCATCTCCCCCTGTCGCCCTTCAACTGCTTTGATCCTCCTCTCGCGGGCATTCTCTCTGCCTCTTAGTCTGATACTTCTTACTGCCTCAATAAGCATAACCAAACCAACTACTCCCGCATAGAAGAGACCCACGCAGCCTATACCCAAAACTGCTGCGTAAACCACTTCTGTCCAATGCAATCCCATTTCCCATTGCCTCCTTTCCGTTCTGACTTTGGTTAGAGGCAAGAGACTGGTTGTGGAACTAAGTCGTCGAGGGGATTTCGTGATACTCCGGCCATTTCTCTTGCCTCTACAATTACCCTACCACACTACCGTTAAACTAGCTTCCGCTATTATGCCCGCTTTCAGTTGTCGAAAATACCTAGCAAACTGACTTATCGATGAGCATTTATGCCTAGTCGGGATAGCAGAGAGTTTGACCAACATGCTCACTTCAGGTGGCCCTTTGCCTCAGGCTGGTGTAAATAGATATAATGATTGTAGACAGGGATAATAGACAGGGAGACGCAACTTGGACAAAATCAAGATTTTGATTGCTGACGACCATGCAGTCGTGCGGGAGGGCACTCGCCGCATTCTGGAGCAGGAGGAGGACCTGGAGGTGGTAGCTGAGGCTGGCGATGGCGAGGAGGCGGTGAGGCAGGCTACGAGATTAAAGCCGGATGTCGCCATAATCGACGTTGCCATGCCTAAGCTTGATGGGATTGAAGCCACCAAGCAAATCAAGTCCGTTTGCCCCACCATAACCGTACTAATCCTTAGTGCTTATGACGATGATCAGTTCGTCTTCAGCTTGCTAGAGGCAGGAGCCGCTGGCTACCTGTTGAAGAGCGTTCGTGGCAGCGAGCTAGTCAATGCCGTTCGAGCAGTACAAGCTGGAGAGTCGGTGCTTCATCCAGCCATTGCCCGCAAGGTTTTGAACCGCTTTGCACGCATTTCAGGAGAGCCTAAAGAGAAAGAGCCGACGGAGGTACTCAGCGAGCGAGAGATGGATGTGCTGAGGCTGGTAACCAAAGGCTTGAGCAACAAGGATATCGCTGACGAGCTTTGCCTCAGTATACGCACGGTGCAGGGTCACTTAGGAAATATCTTCAACAAGCTGCAGGTTGGCTCACGGACCGAAGCTGTGGTGCGTGCTTTGAAAGAGGGCTGGGTCGCCCTCGACGATATGTCTTGACCATCGCCACTGCGTGGTCACCGAGGTATAGAGGTGGTACGGCCGTCATCACTAAGCTGGCTGACAAGGACTATTCGTAGGCCGGGCTTTTGGCTTCTGGTAATCGCATTGGTGATTATCACCATACCCCACTATGCGGATGCCTTGGAACACCCGACTTTCCTCTCCCGTCTGATGGCTGACTTCGGCCTCGATCGGCACGCTTTTGAGAGGATTGCCTATCTGCTGCCTATAATCTGGGCAGGTTTCTTATTTGGTTTGAAAGGAACCATCATCACTTCGCTTTTTGCTCTAGCCTGTATGCTGCCGCGTGCTATTTTTCTCTCACCATTCCCTCAGGATGCCATATTTGAAACAGGCACCGTTTTCATTGTTGGCAATCTGGTGGCTTTTACCTTCGGGTCGCTGCGCAAGGAGCGCGAGTACCGTACCCAGCTTGCCGCTCTTAACCAGACCTCAAGAGTAGTCTCTCAGTCTCTAGATTTGAGCCAGATCCTAAATAGCAGCATCGATAACATCATGGATGTAATGAACGTTGATGCTGTCTTGACGTTTCTTCTGGACGAAGAAGCTGGCGAACTCACCCTTGCTGCTCATAAGGGGGTATCACCAGAGTTCGTCCGTGGCGTGAGCACGCTCAAACTGGGAGAAGGCCTAAACGGGATGGTCGCCCAGACTGGGGAGCCAGCATGTGTTAGGGATGCCTCGAAAGACCCCAGACTGACCAAAATGGAAGTGAGAGAGGAGAACATACAATCTCAGGTCATCGCGCCCTTGAAATCTAAAGGAAAGGTTATGGGCACCCTTTGCGTGGCCATGCACACCCACCGCCAGTTTCGTCAAGATGAAATCGAATTGCTCACTGCCATCGGCAATCAGATTGGCGTTGCGGTGGAGAATGCTCGCCTTTATGAACAGGAGCGAAAAGTCGCTGAGCAACTGCGAGCGTCTAAAGAAAGGTATCGACAGCTGTTTGAAAGCGCCAACGATGCTATTTGGGTTCATGACATGGACGGAAACATCATCTCGGCTAATGACGCAGCTTTTAGGCTTGTGGGATACCGAGTAGAGGAGCTGTCCAACACGAATGTTAGATCTTTCCTTTCTGAAGAAGGCCTTCGTGTGGCAAGAGAAATCCGAACCAAGCTACTTAATGCAGAGCCTGTTGCTCAACCTTACGAGCAGAAGCTAACCACAAAGCAAGGGACTGAGGCGGTTTTGAAGTTGGCCACTAACGTGGTTAGGGTTGATGGGAAACCCGTTGGCTTTCAGCATATCGCCAGGGATGTCACCCAGGAAAAACGGATGCAAGACAACCTGCGCTTCTACCTGGGGCAGGTCACCAAAGCTCAGGAGGAGGAAAGAACGCGCATTGCCCATGAGCTTCACGACGACACCATCCAGGAGCTGGTTGTCCTCTCACGTCAGTTAGACGACATTGCCTCCAGTGACAAAGGGTTGTCGGAAGACAAAAAGGTCCTTTTAGAGAGGCTATGGCAGCAGACTAATAACATAATGGAAGGTCTGCGGCGCTTGAGCCAGGACCTGCGCCCCCCCACACTAGATCGCCTGGGCCTGCTGCCAGCGTTGGAATGGCTGGTCTCCGCTGTTGAAAAGCACTCAGGAATGACTGTGGAAGCCAAGGTGCATGGCGCCGAACGACGACTCCCCGTTGAAGTGGAGATGCTACTATTCCGCATCACTCAGGAAGCACTAAGAAATGTTGAGCGGCATTCTCAGGCAACTAATGTCGAGGTGATACTGAAGTTCGATGAAGGCAAAACTAAGATAACCGTCAAGGACAATGGTAATGGATTTGACCCACCGGAAATAATGAGCGACCTGGTAAAGGATGGCAGGCTGGGCTTGGCGGGGATGCAGGAGCGCATCCAGTTGCTGGGTGGCAGCCTAAAAATAGAATCCAAGCTTGGCAAGGGCACCACAGTAACGATTGAGGCACCCATATAACCTGCCGAAGAAGGCATAGACCTCTGTAGACTTCCCTCCTTCATTATTCCTTCAACGCATGTCCGTTAATAATACTATTTGAAAAACCCAAAGGCGAAAGCTTATAATTCATCGGGGTTAGGGTACGGAGGCGGGGACCAGCAAAGTGCATGAATTGGCAATAACCCAGAGTATACTGGACATTGTTCTG
>JADHXB010000015.1 GCA_016783155.1 Dehalococcoidia bacterium | reverse complement strand
TAACACACGGTTGCACTGTCCATAATCTATCAGACCACTATCTCTGATGCCATTGCGAGCCGACGGCGTGGCAATCTCATACCTATTTCCCACCCCAAGATTGCCACGTCGCTATGCTCCTCGCAATGACAGAAAAGGCACAGCGCCACTAATCATAGGAACGAGTACGAGCTCTTTCTGATATATAATGGAATAAGTTATAATTTCAGCCAGAATATTCAGGCGCTCGTACACCTGGCAAGCATTATACTTACATAATAAAGGAGGAAACCTATGGGGAAGATATTAATGGGCCCGCAGACATTGATCTATCCCATGCCGGCACTACTGGTCGGGGCAAACGTAGATGATAAACCAAATTTTATGGCAGTCGGTTGGGGCGGTATTGCCAACGGCGAGCCGCCGATGATTTCTGTAGCCATACGCCACCAGCGCTACACACTCAAAGGCATCAAGCAAAACATGACTTTCTCTGTTAACGTACCATCAACAGATATGGTGAAGGAAACAGATTACTGCGGCATCATATCCGGGGCTAAAGTCAATAAAGCAGAGGTCTGCCAATTCAAGGTGTTTTATGGCAAATTGGATAATGCCCCGCTTATCGAGCAGTGTCCCATCAATCTAGAGTGCGAGGTTGTGCATATCCTGGACTTAGGTAGTCATTCGCTTGTCATCGGCCGAATCGATGAGGCCCATGTCTCAGATAGCTGCCTCACCGACGGCAAACCAGATGTTAATAAGATTAAGCCCTTTATTTACACCACAGCCCCAGCCACTCAGTATCAAACCCTCGGAGAAGTCATAGCCAAAGCATTCAGCATCGGCAAGGAGTTAAAGGCAAAACAATAAACAGACGACATGCGCATTGACAGCGGGATTATAATATGACAGACACGGTTAAAGACGACCTTGGCCAACATTCGGAGGTGAATAAAATGACTGCTGTACAAAAAACTTTGCTCTATATCTTCGCCGTGTTCGCCATCATCTTCATTGCCACCCTGCCGTTTCAACCCTATGCCGGTAACTTCGTTATTAAAGCGATACCGGCAATAAGCCTCGCAGTACTAGCCCTGATAACGGTTAGCAGGATGACAGGCAAGCTACTGTTTGTGTCTCTCCTGTTTTGTGCCGCCGGCGATGTAGCCTTAGAACTAGAGGCAGGAAAGTACTTCATTGTCGGTCTGGGGTTATTTTTAATTGCCCAGATTATGTTCATCGTGACTTTCTCCAGGGATTTCAAGATGCAAAGGTCCAGGATACCCATCATCGTCATTCTCGCTATCTATGCCTTAGCTATAGCCGCAATCATGACACCCTCACTCAGAGAAATGGCGATACCAGTTTATTGTTATTTGGTAGTGATAACCTTGATGGGCATTTTCGCAGCATTGAGAGGGGCAAAGAATAAATTTACCCTTTACGGAGCTGCCTCGTTCATCGTCTCTGATTCAATCATAGCCATCAACAAATTTATGATGCCGGTGCCAGCAGCCGACTACATTGTTATGATTACATATTACCTGGCACTATTTCTAATAGTTTACGGATTTTTGAAAGAGTGAACGACTGTGAAGCAAGAAAGTCAAAGAGCCCTTGATGAAGTTTAGATACCACAGAATTACTGGTATTCACACAGCTCTAATATCAAAAAGAATCATGCCACAGGCAATGTGAAGAAAAAGGTACTCCCCTTGCCCTTGCGGCTTTCCACCCACACCGTTCCTCCATGCAACTCCACAAGTCGCTTTACCATAGCCAGCCCTATGCCGGCTCCTCCATGCCCCCTCTGCCGCGACCGGTCTGCCTTGTAAAAATGGTCGAAGACATGAGGCAAGTCCTCGGTAACTATACCGCTTCCCGAATCTGATACAAATACCGTAACCCAACCCGTTGTTTTGTAACTTGCACCGATTTTAATAGTCCCACCGGCTCGTGTATATCTGAGAGCGTTATCAATGAGATTGTGCAGCACCTGACGTATACGGTCCCTGTCGATAAGGACCAATGGTAACCCATCTGGTAGCTCCGCATTAATGGAAATTCGCTTCTCCCGGCAACGACTCTGGACACTGGCTATCTGTGCCAAAATGAATTCGCCCAGCTTGGTGGCATTCTGAGATAACTTAAGTTGACCGGCCTCCGCCAGTGACAGGTCTCTAAGGTCGGTTACCAGTCTGGAAAGAAGCACGGTTTCATCATATACCGAGGCGACCTGCTCCGGTGCAGGCGTAATAACTCCATCAAGCCAGGCTTCCAAATTTCCCTGAATAATGCTGAGTGGATTGCGCAATTCGTGGGCGATGTCAGCTAGTAAACGACGTCTACTCTTTTCTTTCTTCTCCAACTGTTCAGCCATGGTATTAAAAGCATCGGATACTTCACCAATCTCATCATCAGTCTTCTGGGAAACCCGATATGAGAAATCGCCGGCAGCAACTTTACGTGCTGCCAAAGTCAGTTGTCTCATAGGTCCAGTAATGAGCCAGCTGAATAAGAAACCCAGGGCTACGCCGACCAGGACAGCTACCCAGGCTGCTAGCCATAAAGAATTACGAACGGAATCAAGGAAAGCTTGTTCCATCTCACCCATATAATAGGGCATACCACCCTGGCCACCAGCCCCTGTCCCGGGATGCATCGAATCAGGTGGAGCTTGTCCCTGGTAGCTTTCCTGGCAATAGCATCTGAACTCAGTTTGGACCGAATTATTCACCCATAGAACTATAACACCCACACTCACCAGAGCAATTCCCACAAAGAGAAGTGAGAGCTTCACCGATAACCTACGTAACATCATTTCTCCAATTTGTAGCCAACGCCCCGCACTGTAACCAGCGGGTTGGCAGATTCAGGTGCCAATTTCGATATCTTCTGTCTGATATTTTTAATGTGAGCGTCTATAGTTCGCTCGTAACCTTCGTAAGACTCGCCAAAGGCCGAATCCATCAGTTGGAGCCTGGTATAAACTCTACCGGGATTACGTGCCAGGACAGAGAGTAACCTGAACTCAGCAGCCGTCAAGCTAAGCGGTTGCCCCAAATAGGTTGCCTCATGCTTCTCAGTGTCCAGGCGAAGGTCTCCAGCAACAGTCTGTTCACCTTGCTTCAGCCCTTCCCTATACCTCCGCAATACGGCACTGACCCTGGCAGCAAGCTCGCGGGGACTGAATGGCTTGGTAACATAATCATCAGCCCCGAGTTCAAGGCCGACAATTTTGTCCGTCTCTTCATCACGAGCTGTAAGCATGATAATCGGGACGTTCGATTGCTTCCTGATGGTTCGGCAAACCTCCAGGCCATCTAGCTCAGGCAAATTTAAATCCAGAAGGATAAGGTCTGGCTTATGGCGCTGAGTCTGCTCGATGGCAGCCCTGCCATCGGCAGCGATGATAACATCATAGCCATCCTTTACAAGGTATGCCCTGATGAGTTCGCAGACCTTAGGTTCATCATCAACCAGCAAAATCGTGCTACGTGCCATCGCCTGCCCACCGTGCTATAGTCTGAATTGTAGCATATAAAATTGTTAGGGGCGAAGTGGTCGACCTTCGCCCCTATTGCTTAGGAGATGTATTTTGATACGTCGGCATTCCGACTGGACAGTTATCATGAAAGTTTATCGCCAGTATCTATGACACGGCGACTGGTAGCTGGCATCATTATCATCATATAATCCGCCCGGTCCATAAACTGCCCCAGGACCGGCACAATAACCCCCGCCTCCACAGCCTCCCCATCCACCATCATTACCGGCAAATGGACAATTAGTATACTGTTGCCCAGGACACTGCGAACAATCATACGATGCGTAAGGGCAATTCAAAACTGAAGTATCTTTTTCTTTAGCCAGAACTAGCCCAGCACCAATGACCAATACCAATACTGCAACCAAGATTGGTATACCTATTTTCAAAAGCTTGCTCACGTACATTAGCCTCCTTCCTGATTATAAATAATAGCAGGCAAATGTGAATCTATTGTGAAGATAGTGTGAGGTTTTTGTGAATTTTAGAGACTTAGACAGGAGGAAAGCTATTGTCGTTTGGGACGACGGCTAGTAGCAACATTTTTCTTGCCTATTTTAGGCCAGGCTCGTTTCAGAACAGGCAGATTTCTCCCCAACATGAAGGCATCAATAACCAGGAAATACAGGACCAGCATCAATGAGCCGCCAAGCAGCCAAATAAACAATGGCAGCAAAACCAAGCCGATGAACACAGCGAAGGCAAAGTTACGGGTAGTAAGGATAGGGATGGCTATTATCACAAGCACAATGCCCATCGCCATAGGTGACAGGACAAGAAAAATACCGATGATAGTAGCCGAGCCGCTACCGCCTTTAAAGCCAACAAATACCAGAAAGTTGTGCCCAAGCAAAGCGCCAAATCCTGCGGCCAGCACCCAGGGTTCAGCAACGCCTAGAGCCTTGGCAATAAGTACAGCCACCGACCCTTTGGCTTATATCAATAAGACCGACAAGTATGCCTTCCCAAACGCCCACCTGACGGATAACAACACCAGCCCCCATGTTCCCTGAATCAAGGCTTCGAATATCTATGCCCTTCCTCAGTCAGCCCATAATGTAGGCCGAAGGAATAGAGCCCAGAAGATAACCGATGGCTATGCTTAAAATGCCTAGCAATATGCCCATACTATACGCTCAGCAGGCTTGGCAAAACTTCTATGGCAAGCATGGCCAATAATCCTTCAGCCCAGCCTGGCACCACAATTTCCGCAGAATTTAGATGGGGCAGTAATAGCAGCTCCGCACATAGCACAATAAGATGCCAAGCTTGAACCGCAGGCTCCGCAGAATTGCTGACTGGGAACAACCTGACAACCGCATTTAGGACAGGCGACTTTCTGCTGTACCCCCTGGGCTTGCTGAGCCGTTGGCTCATGCTTCTTTGCCGGCTCTTGCACAAATGCTGGCTTTGTCTGTGATAGCTTGCCACCACCCCAAATAGCAACAAAACAGACTGCGGAGATAAGCACCATGATAATCAGGCTAAGTCGCGCGGGAAGCCACAATATCAGGTTCAGCAGCAACCCCATTATCCCTAGAACGAGCAGTAACCCGCCTATAGCTTTCATGTGTATTGCCTTATCCGAGAGATACAAGCTATTGCGCTAATTGTAGCAAATCCCGACAACGCCAGAAACTACTCATGGCGTTTAACCATTCATCCAAGACAACACTAAAGGGCACTGCTAAATCCTAAATAATTTCAAAATCAAAAGTCAATGGATTTGAGAGATTAAAGAATGATTCGCCGTTAAATCCGTGATCAGAGTCCGGCGGCGGTTAATATATCCGGGACTAACTCTTCCCTGCCAATTGCCATGACATGGACTCCATCGCAAATGGAATCTTTCTTGAGGGCAGCAATCATTCTGCCGGCAATCTCAATGCCCTTGTTTATTGCTTCGCCTTTGGGTGCCGCCGCCAGCCCATCAATCAGGCTCTGCGGTACAAAGATGCCGGGTACATTCTCGGTCATATACTTAGCCATCCTGGCTGAAGTAAGCAAGACGATTCCGGCCAGAATCTTGACGGGAAATTTGCGAGCATATGTCATGAACTTGGCAAAGTTTTCCAGGTCATAAATAGCCTGAGTCTGGAAGAATTCGGCTCCAGATTCGATCTTCTTTTCAAATTTAAGCAGTTGAGGCTCTATCGGATTAGCTTCAGGAGTAACTATGGCTCCGGCGCAGAATTCAACAGCCCCATCGAGGTCATTACCTCCGAGGTCTTTACCCGATTCCAACTGACGGATTGTCCTTAATAGTTGAACCGAATCAAGGTCAAAAACGCCCTTGGCTTCCTTATGGTCACCCACAGGCACAGCATCGCCGGTAAGGCAGAGGACATTCCTTACACCTCTGGTATAGGCAAAAAGCAGTTCAGCCTGAAGGGCAAGCCTATTTCGGTCACGGCAAGTCATCTGCAATATCGGCTCACCGCCACGTTCCTTGACAGCCAGACACCCACCTATGGAAGGAAAACGCATCACCGAGCTTTGGTGATCAGTAACATTCATAGCAACTACTTTGTCTTTGAGGATATCAATGTGATGATGCATCTTCTCGATGTTTGTCCCTTTAGGTGGACCAATCTCGCTGGTTATGACAAATTCACCGGAGTTAAGAGCTTCTTTAAAGCGTGTTGACATTGTCATTTCCCCCCTAATCACGCAATTTTAATCGTCCTCGGCCTAGGTGTCGCCTGATAATTCTTAGGTGGCTGATACTTGCGCATCAAATCAAGCCTGCCCTGTGCTTCCAATCGCTGGTGTATTAAAGTCCAGGCACAATCTTTAGTTATGTCAACTTCGCACTTGCCTTTATTGGTGCCACCGCACGGTCCGTTAAGCAAGCCCTTATGGCAGGCAGTCAACGGGCAGATGCCTGCAGTCTGCCCCAAAACACATTGACCACACTGAGCACAGACCTCATGAAAATTGCCTGGTTCGTCCTCCAGTCCAATGAACAGGGTATCCAACGCCGGAATGACCGGCCTATCAATATAGCAACTGATCTTGTGAACCCCCAAGGCACAAGACATGACCAAAATGCAATTTGAACTGCTAATAGCCCCGCTGTTCTCCTTGAGCGCAACTTCTGTCATCTCATCACAAGCAGTTGGAATAACCGTCCAGCCAGTGACCATTTTACCCAGTTCTTGTAGACGGTCCTTCATGCCCAATACCTCATCTCTACCTCCAGTTTTAGTCATGGTAGCACAAGTGCCACAACCAACAATGAAGACTTTGTCTAACCCATCAAGCTGTTCTTTAATCTCGTCGAAAGTCTTCTGCTTAGTGATAGATTTCATCGTCACATCCTCCTGATTAACCAATAGGCATTTCTACAAGCACCACAAACGTCACCTCTCCAAGTCACACCTCAAGCACCGATTAGCCTCATACTTGGCTTTATCCTCTGGGAAACAAAGCTCTATCTCCTCAAAACTGTTTTTTCTCTTTTCGGTGGGAAGAGTCGGCACTTCTAGTCGGGGTTGTGCCTCCCATGTCTCTTCTTCCATCTTAGTAGCAGCTTCCACAATGACCTCAGTCTTCAAGTCATACATCTCTACCCTCGAAGTATCTGCCTTGAGGTACTTGTCTATGGCGAGAGCCCCTCTCCTGCCAGCAGCAATGGCATCTATGACCATACCAGGACCGGTGACAAAATCGCCGCCAGCAAAGACACCGGAGACATTAGTAGCCAGGGTATTACTATCGACAGCCAGTGTCTCCCATCGTGTGCGCTCAAGAGCACTGTCAGGTGGCAAAAACGAGAGGTCAGGAGCCTGCCCAACCGCAGCAATCACGGTATCCGCCTCAGCAAAGAATTCTGAGCCTGGAATCGGTACTGGACGACGCCGTCCACTGGCATCCATCTCGCCCAATTGCATACGGATGCACTGCAAACCAGCCACCTTCCAATTATCACTAACTATCCGGGTAGGACTGACAAGAAAATTGACATTCACGCCTTCAGGCACTGCCTCATCATACTCAACTTCAGTCACCGGCATTTCTTCTCGTGAGCGCCGGTAAAAGATGTTTACCTCCTCAGCACCAAGACGAAGAGCGGTGCGCGCAGCATCAAGAGCCACATTCCCACCACCGATAACCGCCACCCTCTGCCCAACTCTAACCTGCTTGCCAACCTTAATATCCCTCAAGAATCTTAGACCATAATGAAAACCTTCCACATCCTCTAATTCACCGGGGATGCCTATCTTCTGGCTTCTCTGAGCACCAGCAGCAATAAAGACAGCGGCAAAACCATCTTTCTTGAGGTCGTCCACAGTGTAGTTCACACCTATAGGTGTGTCATATCTTATGTCGACTCCACGCCTGGCAATATATTCTATCTCCTGCTCAATGACCCGACGAGGCAATCTAAACTCAGGTATAGCCACAGATAGCATGCCCCCACCAACAGGAAGCGCCTCAAAAGCAGTGGCTCCATAGCCCATCTGAGCCAGATAGT
This sequence comes from Dehalococcoidia bacterium, assembly GCA_016783155.1. Taxonomy (GTDB): domain Bacteria; phylum Chloroflexota; class Dehalococcoidia; order GIF9; family UBA5629; genus 9FT-COMBO-48-23. The sequence continues at coordinate 14,979 of JADHXB010000015.1, read as the reverse complement.
AGGCACAACTCAGCCCAGTTGGTCCAGCGCCTACCACTGCCACCTTCTGCGGCTTAGTTCGAGGGAAAGGCTCTGGAGGAGGCAATTCAGCTATATGGTCGAAGTACCAATCAGCAACAAATCGCTTAAGCGACCTGATAGCCACAGAGTCATCGAGTTCCCCACGGCGACACCTTCCTTCGCAAGGATGATGGCAGATGCGACCGCATATTGCTGGAAACGGATTTCGTTCTCTGATTGTTTCAACAGACTCCAGATATTCTCCAGTCGCAATATGAGCGATATATTTAGGAATGTTAATCCCCACTGGGCACGTATGCTGGCACGGCGATATCATCAGCGAATCGCAGGCAGCAGCGGGACACTTCTTCTCCTTTATATGAGCCTCATACTCATCCCGAAAGTAATTAATCGTTGTAAGGACAGGGTTAGGACATGTCTGCCCTAAGCCACACAATGAGCACTCTTTAACTGCTCTGGCTATGGTAAGCAGAGTATCAATATCACTATCACGCCCTTTGCCTTGAGTGATTCTGGTCAGGATTTCCAGCATCTGCCTTGTTCCCAGACGGCAAGGAACACATTTGCCGCAGGATTCATCCTGGGTGAAACTCAAAAAGTATCTGGCCACCTCAACCATACAGGTAGCCTCATCCAGAACCACCATGCCACCGGAGCCCATAATCGAGCCTAGTTGGGCCAGAGAGTCATAATCTACAAATGTATCTATAAACCTGGTTGGAATACACCCACCCGACGGGCCGCCTGTCTGCACCGCTTTGAACCGCTTGCCTCGAGGTATGCCACCGCCAATATCAAAGATGACAGCAGATAGGGGTGTGCCCATTGGCACCTCCACCAAACCGCTATTGGCAATTTTTCCGGTAAGGGCAAAGACTGCTGTTCCCTTGCTTTTCTCAGTGCCCAAGCTGGCAAACCACTCAGCCCCTTTGTCAATAATAACAGGAACAGAAGCTAGCGTCTTTACATTATTTATATTGCTGGGCTTTCCGTCCAAACCAGATTGTGCTGGAAACGGCGGACGAGGCCTAGGCATGCCCCGCCTACTCTCAATAGAAGCAATCAGTGCTGTCTCCTCACCACAGACAAAGGCACCAGCACCCTCCTTTACATGAATCGTGAAAGAAAAATGTGAGCCAAGGATGTTATCACCCAAAAAACCCCTACCCTTAGCCTGCTCCAAAGCAATACGAAATCGCTTCACCGCCAACGGGTATTCAGCGCGGACATATATGTAGCCCTCTTCAGCACCTATAGCATATCCGGCAATGGTCAACCCCTCAATAACAGAGTGGGGGTCAGCTTCCAGAATAGAGCGGTCCATAAATGCCCCTGGGTCACCTTCATCGGCATTGCAGATAACATACTTCGTATCGCCGGGCGAATTCCGACAAAACTCCCACTTCCGCCCTGTGGGGAAACCAGCTCCTCCCCTACCACGCAACCCCGACTTCTTTATCTCCTCAATGACCTCGTCAGGCGTAATAAGGAGGACTTTCTCAAGCGCCCTATAGCCACCTCTGGCAATATACTGGTCAATCTTCTCAGGATTGATGTGTCCACAATTACGCAGGATGACACGCTGCTGCTTCTTATAGAAGTTTATCTCTGAATAATACGGGATGCTTTGACCTGTAACCGGGTCACGATAGAATAGGCGCTCTACTGGCTTGCCATTTTTGAGATGAGAGGTAACAATCTCCGGCGCATCTCCCGGCTCCACATGAGTATAGAAAATGCCTTCAGGTTCAATAACCACATTAGGCCCTTGCTCACAGAAACCATGACAACCGGTAAAGTCTACCTCGACTTCGATTAATCTCTGTTGTGCTACCTCCGTTTTAAGCGCCTCATAAACGGCATCGGAGCCACCGGAAACACAGCCCGTGCCTTGGCAAACGAAAACGACCTTATGGTCTGCCATACTATTCTCTGCCCTTTCTCTCACCAAGTAACTGCGCTACTTTTTTAGGGTTCATGTGCCCGTAGGTCGTTGTGCCAATGACTATGTTAGGTGCTAAAGCACAAACCCCTATGCAGGCAACCGTTTCCAATGTATATTCATAATCGGGAGTAGTCTCACCTTCCTCTAAACCCAAATACTGTTTCGCCAATTTCAATATTGTCTTCCCACCACGAACATGACAGGCAGTTCCCCGACATACCCTAACAACATTTCTACCCTGTGGCTTGGTATACAATTGTGCATAAAAGGAAATCACTCCCTGTACTTGCACAGGAAATAAGCCCAATGCCTTAGCTATAAGGTCTATCGATTCCGGAGGAATATATCCAAACTCATCCTGCATTACCTGAAAGAGCGGGATTAATGCCCACTTTTGACCTCGATACTCGGCTACAAGCTTGCCTATCTGAGCCAAGCTGGGCTCAGCTTTTATTTTCGTTTTCAGCTTAGCCATCACCTTCAATCCTTTCCAGCCTTACCTGACACGTTTTTAAAGCCGGGGCCTTCGTCCGCGGGTCTAAAACAATATCAAATAGCCCATTGACCAGTCCCTCAGGAAAAAACGCAGGCATAAAAACCATCCCTTGATTGAGCGTGTCACTAATCCTAACTAAAACTGCCACCTCACCTGTAGGTGACACCACCTTTACCCTGTCACCATCTTTGACCTTAAGCTTTCTAGAATCAGACTTGCTTAGCTCCACAAAAGCCTCGGGCAATAATTTCCTAAGCCGTGAAGCTCTCAAAGTTCTGGAACCGCTGCCAAACTGATACAATGTAGTTCCCACAAACAGAGTCAAAGGATATCCATCTTCTGGGCTAGGTTGCGGGATATACTTCACCGGAGAAAACTTCATCTTCTCGCTGGCAATTTGTCCTTTGCCAAGGCGATAGCTTTTCACATCCAGCTTGGCATAGTTCACACCCTGGTACAAAGGAACCAACTCTGCAATCTCTTTCATTACCTCCTGGGGTGAAGAATAAGGCATTGAAGAGTTCATCGTGGTAGCTAGCCGAAGTATTACCTCCCAATCAGGCAAGCTATTCCCAAATGGTTCCAAGGCTTTTCTTATCCTCTGCACCGTACCATCAAAATTGGTAAACGTGCCTTCCTTCTCTGCAAAGCTAGCAACAGGCAAGACCACTTTTGCCAGCTTCGCCGTCTCGGTAAGGAATATATCCTGCACTACCAGGAAATCCAGCGATTCCAATGCCTGTCTAACAAGATTTGAATTCGGGAAACTCACTGCCGGATTTTCACCCACAATATACATGCCTCTCATCTTGCCCTCTTCTGCTCCGCTGATCGCCTCTAGCGCTGTCAACCCTACGCCCACAGGCAACTGGCATCCCCAGCGAGCTTCAAATATCTTCCTAGCTTGAGCATCTTCCACACCCTGATAGCCGGGTAGGAAATCAGGCAGTGTTCCCATATCACAGGCACCTTGTGCATTGTTCTCCATCTGCAGTGCATAGATACCACCCCGTCCATCTCCTATATTTCCAGTCATCAGTGCCAAATTCGCCAAGGCAGCTACACTGCCGACCCCATTAATATTTTGGGTAATGCCATCACCATAGACGATAGAGGCGCGTCCTGCCTTGGCAAAGAACCGAGCGGCATGACATATATCATCACTTGGAATACCTGTGATCTTCTCTACGTACCCTGGAGTATATTCCTGCAAATCTTTAGCCAGTGTTTCTAAATTAGTCGTTTTGCCAGCCACGCACTCTTTGTCGAGCATGTTTTCGTCTATAATCACCTTCGCCATGCCATTTATAAGAGCCACATCCGTACCCACCTTCGGCTTCAGCCAGAGATTGGCCCATGAGACAAGCTTAGTCTGCCGGGGATCTATCAGTAACAATTTGGCGCCATTGCGCTTAACAGCCCGTTTTATGGCATACTCCACAAGCGGCGCCGAGGAGGTTGGGTCCGTTCCAATGACCAATATTACCTGGGATCGCTCGAGGTCATCAAAAGAGTTCGTGGTGCCACGACAGCCAACAGTTTCCCAGAGACCTACATGAGTGGCGGCATTGTACAGTCGACTACCGTTATCGATATTATTTGTACTCAGCACACACCTAGCAAACCGCTGCAACAGGTAGTTCTCCTCGTTGGTACACTTAGAAGAGCCGAAGACAACCAAGCTGCTGGAGCCATGAGTTTCCTTTATTCGTTTAAATGCGTCAGCCACCACACCCAAAGCCTCTTCCCAAGACACTACCCCAAAGTTGCCGTTCACTTTAACCATAGGACTGGACAGCCTATCCGAACTATGCACGAAATCACAGCCATAGCTTCCTTTTACACAGAGGGTACTGCGACTAAGCGAACTGTCCGCATCAGGTCTGACTCGAACCAAACGATTGTCCTTTACCTCCAAATAAACCCCACAGCCACAACCACAGAAGGGACAGACTGTATGGACAGTTGTCGTGGTTGTCCCTGTATACACTTTGTCTTTTTCCATGATTGCGCCGGTGGGACATAATGCCACGCAGGTTCCGCAGAAAGTACATTCGGACTTCTCCAACGGCAGGTCGCCAAGCGTTGCCGGCTTAGAGGCAAATCCTCGGCCAAGATAGTCAATAGCGCCTTCCCCAACCAGCTCCTGACACGCCCGGATGCACTTTGCACAAAGGATACATTTGCTCAAATCCCTCTCGATGAAGGGGTTGACTTCCTCTATAGTAGCCAGTTGGGGAATCCTCTGGAATTCTACCAGCCCGACGCCGATGTCTGAGGCGACTTTGCGCAATTGGCAACGATTGCCTTTATCACACACCAGACAGGAATCTGGGTGGCTAGCCAGCATGAGCTTTATTATAGTCTTTCGGCGTTCTTGCACTCGCGGGGACTCAGTATTAATGACCATCCCCGGTGCTATAGGGGTGACACAAGATGCCATTAGCGCCCCGGACCGCTCATCCTCCACAATGCAGATGCGGCAGGCACCAACAGGGTCTAGATGGGGATCATGACAAAGCGTGGGGACGGCAACCCCCGATTCTCGGGCCAAGTCCAAGACGGTCATTCCAGGCTGACCGCTTACCTCCCGCCCATTGAGCGTGATTGTTATTGCCTCCAAATTCACCTCTTCTCCACGCTAATCTGCCACACAAGCCCAGCCGCCGAAGAGTCACAATCAACCCCACGCACTCAGGCTTTCAGCCACGCTCAAGCTATAGCACTATACAAAATGTCTTCAAATCTTGTACATCAGAAATAGCCCGTTCCCACTCTACAGCAGCTGCTCGTCTCTGGCTCAGCAGTCTAACACGTGAGTTTACTACATCTTAAAGTATGTGTCAAAAGGGATTGCACTATAAGACAAAAGTTACAGTCACTTTTCCACCTGACCGTATAGTGCCTTTCTCGGCTTTACCCCGTTGGCTGCACTAGCTATAATTAGCCTAGAATACTATAATTCCAATAAACACAAAGACATCTAGCATCGAACAAGAAGGGGCGTCTAAATGAATCTTATACCATTGCTCAAGCGGTGTGAATTATTCATAGGGCTCGAAGACAGTGACTTCCAAGAAATAGCCAACCTGCCTTCATGGCAAAAGAACACATATGATGCAGGCGATTTTATATTCCGAGAAGGCTCTGTAGCCAGGGAGTTTTATATTCTGGATGAAGGAGAAATAAGCCTCACAGTCGCATCGCGTAAGGAAAAAACGAAGAGGCTGGTGCAAGTCCCTGTTGATACCGTTACTAAAGGGGACGTTTTCGGGTGGTCAGCATTGGTAGCCCCCCATTCTCGAAATATGTCGGCAATCTGTATCAAGCGTTCCACCGTGATAGCAGTATCAGGCACTGAGCTTAACGAACTGATTGATAGCAACCATTCACTCGGTTATGAAGTGATGAAGAGCCTGCTACGCGTCGTCGCCAAGAGACTAAGAGACCTGCAAGACAAACTAGCCGGTAAGAGAAATCTGCCACTGGGGAAAGAAATGCGCCCAGAGTAATTACTTCTTAAGTAACCGTTCCACTCTCTTCAGCAACTCTTCAGGAGCTACCGGTTTATCCACATAGTCCTCGGCATCCAGAGCGAGACCTTGACTGACACTCAGCGAAGTCTCGCCACCTTTCTCTGAGAAGCTCGTCAGCATTATGACAGGGATCTTTTTTAGATCTGGGTCTTTCTTAAGTTGCTCTGCGGCTCTAAACCCATCTTTGACTGGCATTATTATGTCCAAGATGATCAAATCAGGCTTCTCTTTCCTCGCCTTTGCCAACCCATCATCACCATCGTAAGCAACCACCACTTCGTAAGGCTTACTCTCTAATACCATAGTGGTTGCTTCCACAAAATCTTTGTCATCATCAACAAGAAGAATCTTGGTTTTGCTCTTCATTATCCTATAACCTCCTCAAAGCATTTCACAGCAGCCTAGACTCGCTGTTTTCGCTCAAGCAGCTTTTCAACGCAGTCGAGTAAAGCCCCCGGTAATATCGGCTTTTCTATGTATTCGTCTGGTTTAAGCTTCTGGCCAGTTTCCAACTCGTAACGTCGTCGGCTAGCCTCCTCGCGCACCGAGCTTAAGATAAGGAGCGGCATGTCACGATACTCGGACCACCTGGGAGACTGAAGCTCTTTATAGACGGCAAAACCATCCATCTTTGGCATAAGCAGGTCCAGTATCATTAAGTCCGGCTTCTCTGAACTTAGCTTGTCCAGACATTCCAAACCGTCACAGGCGAAAATCAGCTGATAGCCTCTAGATTCGAGAATCATGCTTACCGCATCTAGAATATCAGGGTCATCATCGACTACCAGAACTTTCTTACTTATCATCGTCATTTGCGCTGCAAGATTATATCAAATGGAACCACAACAATCTATATCCTTATATCCGAAGACAAAACATCCCAAGCTGCACATGATAATAATAATTACGTAGTTACATTCATCTTCTTGGGGAGCGTAAAGCAAATTTTGCTGCCTTTGCCAGTTTCAGCACACGGACTCTCAGCCCATATCTTGCCACCATGAGCTTCTACGATTCTCTTCGAGATAGATAAACCCAAGCCTGTCCCTTTATGTTCCACATTGCTGCCACGGAAAAAGTCTTCAAACAGCCTCGGTATGTCATCAGGGGGGATACCACAACCAGTATCAGCCACTTCCACCAAAATTTCGCTGTCTGTCTCCACCGCTCTCATCACCACTTCACCTTCATCAGTATAGTTGATGGCATTATTCACCAGATTTGTTATCACTTGCTGCAGCCTGGTGGGAGCACCACACACGTAGGAAAGATCCGACGGTATATGCACCGAGAACTTTAGTCCCTTCTGCTCCGCCAAACTAGAGCCCTCTTCAACGAAGCTATCTATTACTTGAGCAAGCGATACCTCTGTCATTTCCTGAACTAATTGGCCCATCTCAATTCGAGGAATATCCAGCAAGTTACTTATAAGATTGAGAAGCTCATTAATCCTCTGACTAGCTCTCTGCACCATGTGTTTTTGCTTATCATTTAACTCGCCGGCAAAGCCGCCAAGCAGCACTCCCAAGAAGCTCTGTATAGCAGCAAGAGGAGCTTTCAAGTCATGAGCAGCAATGCTGACAAAGCGAAGAAACTGTTTCTTTTCTTCCTCCAGCAACTCGGTTCTCTCCAAGGCAACAGCCCCCAAATTAGCCATGGTGCTGAAGAAATTTATCTCCTGGTCGGAAAACTGGCGCATCTCTGAAGTATAAATGCGCACAATGCCAATCACCTGCCCGCGCCGCATAAGAGGCACGGAAAGTATAGACACCAAACCTTCCTTTTTTGCCTGGTCACGGTACTGAATCCTGGGATCGGCGGTAGCATCAGAAATCGACACCGGTTTACCATCAAGAGCCTGCGCGATAGCATCATCCACCCTTACCGGCCCTTTCCGGACATACCGGCTGCTCAACCCACAATCTACGGTATGTATTAACTGCTGTCGATCCGGAGTCAACAACATCAACGAGCACCCTTTAGCGTCTGCAGCATCACGGATGCTCTCCACAATAGTTCGCAGAACTTCCTCAGGTGCCAAATTGGAGTTGAGTTTCTGTGCTATATCATAGAGAACTTTATAGCACTGTTCTACTTCCATCTGACCATTTACCACCAATACCCGACTAATATAACCAGATGCCCAACAGATGTAGAAATTGCTACTTGACTCTAAAGCGTATACGGAACCGCGGAGGTTTGTCAAGCTTCGTAGGCATTAGGTTGGAAAATCCCAACTTAGAAACAAAACCAGTACCTCAGATTTCACCCAGCTAACAGGCTACTCCCGCAAACGTTTCAACTCAAAAACGACCGGATTTGCTGGGTCAGGACAAGCAACTGTGGTCTTATCTCGGTCATCTTCCCAGGGGAAAGAACCGCCAAACTGCAGCACCGAGACAAAGGGAAAAAGTGCATAAAACGCCCAGGGACACATACCAGACGGAGTCTTATCCCCAATAACAAACTTGTCACCGACTTTGTGACCCAGCTCACAATGACCTTTTTGAGATATCACCTTGGCAGCCACTTCATAGAATTCCGCTTCAGCCATGCTATCCCTCCCTCTACTCTTTTTGCACCTATAAACCACCTCGACCAGCCACCAATCTTACACCTTGTTATAAACAATGAAAAGCCCACCAAAGGTAAAACATCTCACGCTTTAGACAACCTTCTGGCGAGCTTTTCAATTTCTCTAATTGTTTACAGTTTAGTTACGATTTTAAGAATTCCATCAAAATCAAGGCTGCTATAAAAATGCTATTGAATCTCTACCTTCGCCCCGGCTTCCTCCAGCTTCTTCTTGACAACAGCAGCTTCATCCTTGTTAACACCTTCCTTGACCGGTTTAGGAGCGCTCTCTACCAAATCTTTAGCCTCTTTGAGCCCCAAAGTGGTCACCTCTCGCACCGCCTTGATCACATTGATTTTATTCTCGCCAAATTCTTTGAGGACCACGGTGAACTCCGACTTTTCCTCCTCGGCTGCTGGTGCCCCTGCAACCGCTGGTGCAGCAGCCACTGCCACTGGTGCCGCAGTCACCCCGAACTCATCCTCCAGTGCTTTCACTAAATCGGCTAGCTCCAATACGGTCATATTCTTCACTACAGCAATAATTTCTTCCTTTGTCATCGTTTTAGCTACTGGTGATGAGGTCTCCTTAGCCTTAGTTTGCTTCTTCGCTTTTGGTTCTTCGACCTTCTCTTCTTCCGGCTGTTCGGACTTAACTTGTTCCTCTGACATTTTATCCTCCTTCGACTTGTTTAATTCTTGCCTGCATCACGTTCAAAAGATCACGCATAGGTGCACTTAAAACGTTATGCAAAGCTTGCAGAGGGGCTTGCAACTGCCCCACTAGTTTAGAAATCAGTATCTCCCTTGGTGGCATAATAGCAAGACTAGCAACATCCTCGGCAGTAAGCAGCCTATCACCCAAAATGCCACCTTTAATTTGCAACACCGAGCCTGCAGAACGAATATGCTCTCGCAAAACCTGAGGTGGCTTAATCACCTCATCATAACCAAAAGCTATAGCCACAGGCCCCGTCAGCAATGCTTCTAGCTGCTTTTTGCCAGCTTTTTCAGCGGCAAACCGTGTGAGTGTATTTTTTATCACCCGATAATCTATGCCTGACTCAGTCAAACGTCGCCTTAACTGCATCATCTCCTTAGCTGTAAGCCCACGATAATCCGTAGCCACGGCAATGGTGCATCGGGACAAGCTAGAGGCTAACTCATCTATCAGTTGCTCTTTTTTTTCTTTTAACATAGTCACACTCCTTAAAAAATAAAGGTCCTGTGCCATGACACAAGGACCTAAAACCAAGTTCCGAAAAACTTCATCAAAACACACCTCGGCAGGTATATTCTTTAAGCCTTTAGGCACCTGCTGTCATGGGCACCACATACAAACCCATATTCAATTCATAAAGAACTCAAAGGTAAACTCACGATACTAAAGACCTCAGGTCTAGCCTGATACCCGGCCCCATAGTAGTTGTCAAAAAAGCGCTCTTAACATATTGCCCTTTAGCACCGCTGGGCTTAGCCTTCATTACAGCTTCCACCAGCGCCGTTAGGTTTTCTAAAAGCTTGGCCTCATCAAAGCTGGCTTTACCAATAGGCACGTGAATAATCGCTGTCCTATCCAGCCGGAATTCTACCCTGCCTTTACGAGCTTCGGTGATAGCTCTAGGCAAATCTTCAGCCGATACAACTGTGCCTGACTTAGGGTTAGGCATCAATCCCTTGCGCCCCAGTATTTTACCCAGCTTCCCAACCTTCCCCATCATGTCCGGAGTAGCTATGCTCACATCGAAGTCAAGCCAGCCATCCTCAATCTTCTTTACGATGTCATCACTGCCAACATAATCAGCCCCGGCCTCTTCAGCGGCTCTGGCTCCTTCACCCTGAACAAAGACAAGAATCCGAACCTTCTTACCTAAACCATTAGGTAGAAGAGCTATACCTCGCACCTGCTGATCAGCACTTCTAGGGTCAACACCCATCCTCAAGTGCAGCTCAACAGTCTCATCAAAGCCAGCAAAGGCAGCTTTTTGGGCCAGTGCGACAGCCTCACGAGGCGGATAAGCATTCTCCCTATCAACAAGCTTGGTTGCTTCTTTATACTTTTTCCCTTGAGTTGCCATATTTTACTCCACGTCAATTCCCATACTTCGAGCGGTACCTTCGATAATCCGGGCTGCTTCTTCAAGGTTTACCGCATTTAAATCCCTCATTTTAACTCGGGCAATCTCTTGGACCTTTTCCCGAGGCAGCGTGCCCACCTTTTCCTGACCCGCAGTACCACTACCTTTCTCAACACCCAAAGCCCGCTTTAGCAAGTCAGATGCCGGCGGCGTTTTAGTAATAAAAATGAACGACCTGTCTTCATACACAGTTATCTCCACCGGGACAATAGAGCCTGACTGTGAGCCAGTCTGCTCATTATAGTCCTTGCAAAAAGCCATAATATTGACCCCATGCTGCCCCAGAGCCGGCCCTACCGGCGGAGCTGGGGTAGCCTTACCCGCTTCAATCTGCAATTTGATAATAGCTTTAACCTTTTTCGCCATTTAAAACCTCTGCGCCTGCAAGAAGTCAAGCTCCACAGACGTCTCTCGCCCGAAAAGCGTCAGCATCACTCTCACCTTTCCCTTAGCGACGTTTATTTCATCAACCACCCCAACAAAGTCAGTAAAAGGACCATCCACCACTCGAACGCTTTCACCTTTCCTAAAGCCGACCTTAACCTGAGGTGCACCCTCTGCCATCTGCTTCAGAATAGCGCCCACCTCCTCTTCAGCTAATGCTGTCGGTTTGTTGCCGCTGCCGACAAAGCCAGTTATACCAGGCGTATTGCGCACCACATTCCAGCTCTCATCATCCATATTCATCTGAACCAAAACATACCCAGGAAAGACCTTCTTGGTCACCGTTCGTCTCTGCCCACCCCTGATCTCAATTTCTTCTTCAGTAGGTATTACTATTTGGAATATCTTACTTTCAGCGTCCATAAACTTAATCCGCTGCTCCAAAGCTCTCCTCACCCGGTCTTCATAACCAGAGTAAGTATGTACGATATACCAACGCTTGTCACCGTTCTTCACAAGTTTAACCCCCACCTAAAAGCACTCTAGCAACCAATTCAGAAAAGCCATAATCAAGCGCCCCCAAAAAGATGCCTACCACAAGACACACAATGAGAACCATGATTGTCAGCCGCACGGTATCCCGCCTTGACGGCCAGTTTACCTTCCGCAGCTCGCCTATGATATCACCAATGAAAGCGAAGCGAGACCTTTTCTTGGTGATAGTTTGAGGCTGAATCTTCTTGGTCAAAGATTACTTAGTCTCCCGATGGAGCATATGACTACGACAGCGAGGGCAATATTTTCTCAGTTCCAATCGCTGAGAGTCGTTATTTTTATTCTTATCAGTGGTATATGTTCGCTCCTGGCACTGGGTACACGCCAGATGAATGACACCACGCAACTCACCTTTCTTAGCCATGTTTATTCAATGATTTTAGAAATAACCCCAGATGCGACCGTCTTACCGCCTTCTCTTATAGCAAAACGCAGCCCCACTTCTAGACCTACTGGGTAAATAAGCTTTATGGTCATCTTTATGTTATCGCCAGGCATGACCATCTCCACCCCCTTGGGCAATTCCACAGTTCCGGTAATGTCCAATGTCCTGATAAAAAACTGAGGCTTGTAGCCTTTAAAGAATGGAGTGTGCCGACCGCCCTCTTCTTTTGCTAGCACATAGACTTCAGCTTCGAAAAGGGTATGGGGTGTAACCGAGCCCGGCGCTGCCAGAACCTGTCCTCGTTCTACATCCTCACGCTCTATACCCCTCAGCAAGCAGCCGACAGCATCTCCAGGTTCTCCTATCTCTAGGGTCTTATGGAACATCTCCACCCCGGTTACTACAGTCTTGCGTGTCTCTTTTATGCCTACGATTTCAATCTCGTCACCTGTCTTAACCACACCTCGCTCCACCCTGCCGGTGACTACGGTACCACGCCCCTTTATACCAAATACGTCCTCTACTGGCATCAAGAATGGCTTATCCTTAGCCCTGGCTGGAAGCGGCACCCATTCATCAATAGCATCCGCCAACTGCAGGATTTTGCCACACCACTCGCAGTCTCTCTTACCGCAGCCACATTCCAGCGCCTTGAGGGCACTTACCCGAACGATAGGAGTCTTATCTCCCGGAAATTGATATTTTGACAACAGGTCTCTGACTTCAAGTTCAACAAGGTCCAGCAGTTCCGGGTCATCCATCATATCCACTTTGTTCAATGCCACCAGTATGCTGGGCACTTCCACCTGTCGAGCCAGAAGAATGTGTTCCCTGGTCTGCGGCATTGGGCCATCCGGAGCGCTGACCACCAGTACCGCACCATCCATCTGAGCTGCACCAGTTATCATATTCTTGATATAGTCGGCATGTCCCGGACAATCCACGTGAGCGTAATGCCGTTTTTCAGTCTCATACTCGATATGAGCAATGGCGATTGTCAAACCACGTGCCTTCTCCTCAGGAGCATTGTCTATCGAATCGAAAGACCGGAATTGGGTCTCACCCTGTTTGGAAAGACATGAGGTAATCGCCGAGGTCAAAGTCGTCTTACCGTGGTCAACATGGCCTATCGTCCCCACATTGAGATGGGGTTTAGTACGCTGAAAGACCTTCTTTGCCATTTTACAAAACCTCCTTCTTTACACAGCCCACAACCAGATTCGAACTGGTGACCCCGTTCTTACCAAGAACGTGCTCTACCTGCTGAGCTATGTGGGCAAATTCCCTTATATTATAATTTCCATATATTATACAGGATAGCCTCAAATTATACACTATTTTGTTAAAGTCTCAAAATTTCCGAGATGGTGGAGGGGGTAGGATTCGAACCTACGTAGCCTACAGGCGGCAGATTTACAGTCTGCTCCGATTGTCCACTCCGGCACCCCTCCCAACTCAGACCTAAAGTCAAAGCCCGAGAGGGGAGTCGAACCCACTAACCTACCGATTACAAGTCGGTTGCGCTACCATTGCGCTACTCGGGCAATTAAACAAACTCTTCGGGCAACCCTATCCAAACAAACTACAATCCGCTAGTATAAAAAAAGCAAGCGCAAAAGTCAAGGAAACGAGTCGAGGGTGTTTAACCAAGTCCCAAATGTAATACTGAGCCTCCCTTTCACATCATCCTTTTCGAGCAAATGGAATGGTTGCATTGACAATACGCCGTTGCTATAACTATAATTAATTGACTAGTGGGGCAGCAGACGATGCTAGAAACTACCGAGAAGGTGTAGGTCAAACTCGGCTCCGCTAAAATATGGAGGAAGGTTACGAAGATGGTAAGAAAGCCTCGGAGGCCTAAAGCCCAGCAAATTATCAAAAATCTCCTTGATTCGGAGATCCCGGAGATACAGTCTATGGCTACTAAGTTGGCTGAGCAGATTAAAGATCTGGAGGAGCAGAGCTCTAGGCTCCAAGAATATGTTGTTCAGATTGAAGATATGACAACAGACGAATCCAACACTCTAGTTGAGGGCCGGATTGCCGAGATTCTCAAGGATTTAGATTCGGCTTTAAGGGAACTAAGGCAGAAGCCAAAGAAAGCCTTAGCTGCCAGCACAGAAGCCAGAGCTGCAGCTCCCAGAAGAGCTGCAGTTGAAGAAGAGCCTGAACAGGAAGAAGAGGTAGAAGAGAAGACAGCGCCTGGATCAGGAATGCAACTGGAAAGGGTCATTACGCCAGAGGGGTACATAGTCAAGAAGGCACGGTACTAAACTCAGCCTGCTGCCCCTGTAGCTCAGATGGATAGAGCAGCGGTTTCCTAAACCGCGTGTCGGGCGTTCGAATCGCCCCAGGGGTACTTTTAGAATCTAAATAACATAGGGGTGTAGCTCAGATGGAAGAGCAGCGGTCTCCAAAACCGCAGGTCGCGGGTTCGAATCCTGCCGCCCCTGCCAGAGCTGGGCACCCACAAAATCAGAGATTTTGTGGGTGGTGAATGCCGAGGTGGTGGAATCAGGTAGACACGCCATCTTGAGGGGGTGGTGGGCGTAAGCCCGTAGGAGTTCAAATCTCCTCCTCGGCACCATTTACTCCCTGTCATTCTGAGCGAAGCGAAGAATCTGGTTCGGAATGGCACAGAGCGTTATTAAGCAATTTTTTCTGATATAATATAAAACGTGCGGAAGTAGTTCAGTGGTAGAACGTCTCCTTGCCAAGGAGAAGGTCGCGAGTTCGAATCTCGTCTTCCGCTCCAGTGAAGTTTAAGGCGGCGTAGCCAAGTGGTTAAGGCGGGGGTCTGCAAAACCCCTATACAGCGGTTCAACTCCGCTCGCCGCCTCCACTTTTTGCTCACTTCTTGCCGAGGTGGCGGAATGGCAGACGCAGCGGACTTAAAATCCGCTCTCCGCAAGGAGGTGTGGGTTCGAGTCCCTCCCTCGGCA
>JADHXB010000091.1 GCA_016783155.1 Dehalococcoidia bacterium | reverse complement strand
GTGCCGAGGCCCAGAATCGAACTGGGGACACGCGGATTTTCAGTCCGCTGCTCTACCGACTGAGCTACCTCGGCGCGCCGCCATTGTAGGTTTTTCGTTTTTAGCTGTCAAGGAGGGTGTTGTTGTGTGCTTGTGTTTATCCGCCGGGTCTAACCAGAGGGACACCAGCGGCACATAGGGGGCACTCTGCTGGGGGATAAGCAATTGTCGCAGACTGCAGGCAGCTAAAAAGGGGCACACCAAATTCCCCTTTTTGCTCTTCACGGTCAACCAGCACGCCAATCCCGACGATAATGCCTCCAAGCTTTTTGACGGCTTCCATAACTTCAGTGATAGAGCTGCCGGTAGTCAGGATATCGTCAACAATCAGGACGCGGTCACCTGGATTGATGGTGAAGCCACGCCGAAAAACCCTTGTCTCACCTTCTTTTTCGGCGAATATTCCCTTTACGCCCAACTGTTTAGCCACTTCAAAAGCCAAGATAATGCCGCCGGTAGTTGGACCGGCAACTACTTGGACGTTGTCTTTCTTGAAATGTTCAGCAATGAGCCGACAGAGCTTTTCGGTATAATGTGGATATTGCAAGATACGGAACTTTTCCCAATAGACTGGTGAGTGCAGCCCTGAAGTCAGTAAAAAGTGCCCTTCTAGTATAGCTCCGGCATCTCTGAAGATTTGTATTATCTCGTCGGACATAAGACTTTCATGGCAAAGCTGGATTCAGTGACTTCGACTGCTTGCGTGCCTGCATTGATTGTATAGTGTTTTATTAGTCCCCATCTATAAGGCGGCCAGTAGCTTATCCAGGCCTTGCCAATGATATTTTCTCGGGGTAGTGTCCAACCACGGTGTGAATCGGAGCTGTTGTTGCGGTTGTCGCCGAGAACGAAGTATTGGTTAGCATTGATTTCTTGCCTGGGGTAAATGTATTTAGGTGCCTCCAGGATGTAAGGTTCGGACAAGGGAATGTCGTTGACAAATACTGTATTGTTCTTGATTTCCACTGTGTCGCCAGGCACGGCAATAATTCGCTTAATAAGGTCTGTGTTAGTGTCCCGTGGAGAGTGAAAGACGATCATGTTGCCACGCTGGGGCTCGTTAAAGAAATAGGTAGCTTTACTGACCAGTATGTAATCGCCTTGTTCGATTCCAGGCAACATGGATGTGCCATATACTTTGAAGGTTCCCACTGTAACCTGAAAGAGGGCGAAAACAGCAAGCCCGACGAGTATTGGCGCAATTATATCGCGAAAAAACTTCATTGATGTATCAAAATTAAACCGTTGTTATTATAATTCATGCAAGCTTTTTATGCCATTTTAAACTAAACTCAGGAGTCTAGTTTGCCGTTATTATAAAGGTGGTAATCAGTACTTGGATGCTATTATAATGAAAGACGTGATGCGGATAAATTAGGCACGGATACAGTCATTGAAGACAATGAATTTAAGGAGGTTTAAATGAAGAAAGCTTGGTTGATTCTTTCCAGTGTGATGTTGGCTGTAGTTTTGATTGGGGCTGGTGGTTGTGTGGTTGGTGAGGGTGCCCAGGTTTCACCACCCAGTATTTCTGTGGCAGCACCGGAATTAGGTGGAACGTTTGGGATGGTTTATAGCCAGCAACAAGTTGGCTTGTGGGTAACTGGTGAAGGCAAGACAATGGCAACACCTGATGTTGTGTTACTCAGTCTAGGCATAGAAGCTGAAGCGAAGACTGTAGCACAAGCACAACAAGATGCGGCTGCGGCTATGGATGGAGTTATGAAGGCGCTTAAGTCTAATGGCGTAGCTGAGAAGGACATTCAAACGCAGACGTTTAGCATCTACCCAGTGCGAAAATGGGTCAAAGATGACCAGAGGGAGATAATCACTGGCTATCGAGTGACAAACATAGTGGTTGCCAAGATAAGGCAAGTAGATAAGGCTGGTACCATTATCGATGATGTGGCTGAGGTCGGTGGTAACTTGACTCGGATTGATAGCATAGGCTTTACTGTTGATGACCCAACTCCTTACTATAAAGAGGCACGGGCGAAGGCAATAGGAGATGCTATAGAGAAGGCAAAACAGATGGCCCAGGTGGCTAATATTAAGCTGGGCAAGCTGCTATATATTTCCGAGGGTACTTCGTATATGCCACCTGTAATAGTCAGGGACTATGCGATGAAGGCTGAGGGTGCAGCTCCAGCACCAACTCCCATTAGCCCCGGTGAACTGGAAGTTCAGGTTACTGTTCAGATGGTTTATGATATACGTTAGTGCTCGGCAAATTGTTCAAGTTCCCCCATATAGGAGGGTGGGCTTTTTCCTGCATCTGCTCTCGCTCGCAGTCCGCAGGGACTTGACACGATGCTTGACGGGGCATATTATAGGTGATAAAGATGGTTTATAATAATGACCAGGAGGTTGTGAGATGAAAGACGAGACGTGGTCATCGAGGGCTTACGCCAATGAGGAATTTCTTTCTTTTGATCGCCTGAAGCGTGCAGTTATAAGCAGGGTTCTTGATAGAGCAGAGCGTTTGATGGGGGAGGAATTCCCGTTGAGTCCGGAGCGGATAGCTGAATTGACTACTGAGGAGTGGCAACGAGCTAAAGAGGCACTCCAGAGTTCGCCGGGAGCTCGTGAAGCTTTCCGGAAATATTTGGAGGGAACAGTAGGCGACAAGGTGGATGGCTTGATAAAGACTGACAAGGAATATCTATCGGCTATGGGGGTAGCTGAGAAGAGCTTATGAAAGGAATGGCAAGCGAGTTGAGTTAATATTGAGGAGGGGATTTCAAAGACCTCTCCTCTTTTGTTTCATGGTGGAGGATAAAATGCCTGAGAAGATTGAGAAGATTGAGAAGATTGACAAAAAAAGTACAGCTATGGACCAGGAGCGATTCAAAAAGCGCTTGGAGATGTTAGACAAGCGTCTGGATAACATCGATTCCGTGGTTACAGCTTTGGTTGAGAGGGTAATGAGGCAACCTGTTACCATTGAAGTTACCTGTCCTAAATGTGGTAATGTTGTCCAGATTATGCTGACAAGCAACATAAAATCCAGTGGCAAGGGTTAAGCTATTTCTATTGGATTTCTGCCAGGCTGGATTGTGTCTCCAATGTAGTCTTAAGTCCTTGGAATTGTTTCAAATCAGGTTTCTATCTTGTCTTAGTTGCGAAAGTCCTGCCTACAGGATTGGCAGATAGTTCTTTAGTTCGTAATCGGTTACGTGCGTCCGGTATCTATCCCATTCTACTTTCTTGTTCTGGATAAAGCTGCTGAAGGCATGATCACCCAGAGCTTCTTTGACCAGTTTACTTTTTTCGGTAAGCTGTACAGCTTGGTACAGGCTGCCAGGTAATATTTCTATCCTCTTCTTTTCCCGTTCTTTCGGGCTCATTTCAAAGACGTTCTGCTCTATAGGTGGTGGTAATTTGTAGCCCTTTTGAATTCCTTCTAGCCCAGCAGCGAGCAAGACGCTGAAAGCGAGATATGGATTACATGCGGGGTCTGGGGATCTGATCTCTATCCTGGTAGCAGTTTCCTTCCCCGGCTGATATTCAGGAAGTCTGATCAGGTCAGCTCGGTTTCTTCGTGCCCAGGTGATGTAGCAGGGGGCTTCGTAGCCCGGGACGAGACGCTTGTAAGAGTTTACCCATTGGTTGCAGACTGAAGTGATTTCCGGAATATGTTTTAGTAATCCAGCCGTGAAACCCCTGCCTGTTTCAGACAGATGGAAAGGGGCATCCTTATCGAAAAAGGCATTCTTGTTGCCTTTGAACAGTGACATGTGAACATGCATGCCGTTGCCATTGACACCGAACACCGGTTTTGGCATGAAGGTGGCATAAACCCCGTTGTCTTGAGCTATTTGCTTTACTACTAAACGGTAGGTCATCACATTGTCAGCCATGGTCAGGGCATCGGTGTAACGGAGGTCTATTTCATGCTGGCTGGGGGCAACTTCATGGTGGCTACACTCAACATCGATGCCGATTTCTTCAAGAGTGAGGATGGTCTGTCTTCTCAGGTCTGTGGCTATCTCAGGTGGTGTCAAATCAAAGTAGCCGCCTAGGTCCAGAAATTGTGTCTCCTCTGCATTCTTGAAGTAGAAATACTCAAGCTCCGGTCCTACATAGAAGGTATATCCCAGGTCAGCAGCTCGCTTCAGGTTTTTCTTCAATATGTACCTGGGGTCGCCTTCGAAAGGTTGTCCGCCAGGCCAGTGTATATCGCAGAATATTCTAGCCACCCCTTGCTCTCTGGGGCGCCAGGGTATCAATTGGTAAGTATCGGGGTCGGGTAGGGCAATCATATCGCTCTCGTCAACACGGGCAAAGCCCTGAATTGAAGAGCCGTCGAACCCCATGCCGTCGTTTAATGCCTCCTCAAGGTGCTCGACAGTGATAGAAAAACTTTTCAGAAAGCCTAGTATGTCGGTGAACCATAGCCGTATGAACTTAATATCTTGCTCCCTTGACCTCTTAAGTATGTATTCCTTAGCCTCGTCTTCCTTTTTAGCCATCATATTTCTCTCCAATCAACCAGGATTTCCAAGCTGTTCTTATATTTCTGTTTTGTTAAAGTATAGATTAGGCTAGCTCTTTATTCAAGATGAGTGGAGCTTGACTGCATATACAAGCACTGATAAAATGCGGCAATTAAGGGCGGTTAGCTCAGTGGTTAGAGCGCTGCGTTGACATCGCAGAGGTCGCTGGTTCAAGTCCAGTACTGCCCACCATCCCAGGTAATAATGTTACCTTACTTTAGCTTCGATTCGTCCATATTTAGGTGAACCCATTATCATTTTAGCTTCGACGTTTTGCAATATTTTTTCCATTGAACAAACATAGGAATATGTGCCCTTTCAATCAGATAAATATTTAATATCTTTTACCTCTTCTATACAGTAAAAAACACCGGTACATAAACATGGGGATATTTAATTATTGGTAAGAATTGGTCATGTAGTAATATAATAAACGCACGCACTGATATGAAGTAAACTGAATTGAGGTGATCAACATGGGGATAACGGAAAAGATAGTAAAGCATTCCAGAATGCCAAAAGGAAGATTCGGCGTATTCTGGGTAAGAACAATGAATATAGGGCACGGTGATGTTACCCGTTGGGGATTAAGTCATATCTCAATAAATAAAGATGATACAATTCTAGATATTGGTTGCGGTGGAGGCAAAACTGTTTACACTCTAGCCACAATAGCTACTGAAGGTGAAGTATATGGCATTGATTACTCAGAAGTTAGCGTGGCAGTATCAACCAAAATAAATAAGAGACTTATTGATGCAGGGCGAGTTAAGATTTTACATGCTTCCGTAGACGCCCTGCCCTTCTCCGATGATACATTTAATTTTGTAATAGCTGTAGAATCCTATTATTTCTGGCCTGATTTAATTAATAATCTCAAGGAAATACGCCGCGTATTAAAGCCCAATGGCTCTGTAATACTCATTAATGCAATGTACCGAGATGAGAGATTCGAAAAAAGGAACTCTTACTGGGCAAGACTCGGTGATTTCACCTATC